>JACDAG010000294.1 GCA_013695565.1 Bradyrhizobium sp. | reverse complement strand
GTGCTGCAATCATCGTTTCCGGTACCGTTCGACAAGTCCCCGCCCTACCATTTGGTGCACAATGGCGCGTCGGCAGAACTTCCCGATACCGAACTCGAGCCGGCCGCCCGCGACATTGCGCGGGCGCGGGGTTATCGCAGCATGCTGTTTGCGCCGCTCATGCAAGAGGGCAAGGCCGTCGGCATCATCACAGTCACGCGGAGGGCCACCGGCCCGTTCGGTGAGCCGCATGTAGCGCTGCTGCAGATGTTCGCGGCCCAGTCGGTGATCGCGATCGAAAATGTGCGGCTGTTCAACGAGACCAGGGAAGCGCTGGAACAGCAAAAGGCATCGGCGGATATCCTCAAGGTCGTCAGCCGCTCGGTCGCCGACGCGCAGCCTGTGTTTGACGAGATATTGCGCAGCATCGAGCATCTATTCGGCGGCGACGATCGCTTCATCTATTTAGTCGGCGACGATGGACTGCTGCATATCGGCGCGGCCCACGGCGCCAACGCCGAGCGTGTGCGCGCGCAGTACCCCGTCCCGCTGGAGGGAACGGCGAGCGAGGTGGCGTTCCGCGAGCGCCGCCTGATCCGCTATGCCGACGTGTTTGGCGATCCCGAGGTTCCCCCGGCCTTGCGCGAGGTCGCCCGTCGTATCGGCACAAATTATTCGATGGCGCTGGCGCCGATGCTGTGGGAGGACCACGCCATCGGCTCGATCTTCGTCGGCCGCACGTCGATGAAGCCGTTCAGCGACAGGGAGTGCAGCCTGCTACGCAGCTTCGCCGACCAGGCCGTCATCGCGATCCAGAACGCGCGGTTGTTCAATGAAACCAAGGAAGCACTGGAGCGGCAGACCGCCACGGCGGAGATTCTGAAGGTCATCGCCAGTTCACCCTCGGACACGGCGCCGGTATTCGATGCGATTGCAGAAAGCGCCAAGGCGCTGCTCGGTGGATTCACGGCGGCCGTTTTTCACCTACTTGACGGCTCCGTCCATCTCGGCGCCTTCACTCCGGTCAGTCCGGGCGCGGATGCAGCCCTCAGGCAGGATTTTCCCAAGCCGGTCGACCAATTCGAGCCGCTCCAGCTTGCCGGGCATGGCCAACCCTTCCCTATCCCGGACACTGAAGAAATACCTTACGCGCCGATCAAGGAAATCGCGCGCCTGAACGGCTTCCGGAGCATGCTGTTCATACCCCTGATGAACGGCGGCGTCCCGATCGGCATCATCGCCGTTACGCGCCGCGAAACCGGCACGTTTTCACCGAGCCACATTCAGTTGCTGCGGACCTTCGCCGACCAGGCGGTGATCGCGATCGAGAACACGCGCCTGTTCAACGAAGTCGAGCGACGAACCGAAGATCTCAGCGAATCCCTGCAGCAACAGACCGCAGTCGGCGACGTCCTCAAGACCATCAGCCGTTCGACCTTCGATCTGCAGCCTGTGCTCGACACGCTGGTGAACACCGCCGCGCTTTTGTGCGACGCCGAGATGGCCTTCATCATGCGGCGCGAAGGTGACGAGTACCGGGCAGGCGCCGCCGTCGGCTTCAGCCCCGAGTTCATCGAATTCCTCGATGCGCACCCGCTCAAGGCCGACCGGGGCTCGATCACCGGGCGCGCAGTGCTCGAACGGCGCACGATCCAGATTCTCGACGTCGCCACCGACCCCGAATACACCTTGCGCGAAGCGACCACGCTCGGCCATCAGCATACCGCGCTTTGCGTGCCGCTGCTGCGCGAAGACGAGCCGATCGGAACCATCGTGCTGGCCCGGCAACGTGTAGAGGCATTTACCCAAAAGCAGATCGATCTCGTCACCACCTTTGCCGACCAGGCCGTCATCGCGATCGAGAATGTCCGGCTGTTCGATGAGGTCCAGCAGCGCACCGAGGATTTGAGCGAGTCGCTGCAGCAGCAGACCGCGACCGCCGACGTACTCAAGGTCATCAGCCGCTCGGCGTTCGATCTGGACTCGGTCCTCGCGACACTGGTCGAATCCGCCGCAACGCTCTGCGAAGCCGAAAAGGGCGTGATTTTTCTTCGCCAGGCGAACCTCTACCAAATGGCGACCAACTATGGCTTCTCGCCCGAGTTCGAGGCGTTCGCGAGAGACCATCCGTTCTCGGTCGACGGTGGCAGCACCACAGCCCGTGCTGCCGCATCCGGCGTGGCCGTTCAGACGGTCGATCTCCTTGCCGACAAGACCCAAGGCGAACTGGCCCGTCAGTACCAGAAACTCGGAGGCCATCGGACCAATCTCGGCGTGCCTTTGAGGAGCAAAGGTGAGACAATCGGGATTTTCACGCTCACGCGGCAAGTCGTGCGTCCGTTTAGCGAGAAGCAGATCGAACTCGTCTCGACCTTCGCCGACCAGGCCGTGATCGCGATCGAGAATGTCCGACTGTTCGACGAGGTGCAGGCCAAGACGCGGGACCTTACGGAAGCCCTCACCTACCAGACCGGCAGCGGCAACATTCTCAAAGTCATCGCGTCCTCGCCGACCGATGTTGGGCCGGTTCTCCAGGCCATTGCTGACAGCGCCTGCGAGCTTTGCGAGGCATATGACGCGATCGTGCATTTGCGAGACGGCGACCATTTACGTTATCGCGCGCATCACGGTCGGATACCTTTTGGCTTTGAGAAACTGCCCTCCGGCGAGGGCCAAATACCTTTCGGCACTGAAAAGCTGACTATCAACTGCGAATCGGTCACCTGGCGCTCGTTGGTCGACAAGGTCCCG
>JACDAG010000289.1 GCA_013695565.1 Bradyrhizobium sp. | reverse complement strand
GCCTGATATAATCGGGCAGCTTCTCGCCTTTCGACGCAAACGCACGGACGTCGCCGCCAGCGCAAAAATTCGTGCCCTCGCCGCTCAAGAGTAGCACGCGCAGATCTGACTGGCCGTGGCAGACCATGATGGCGTCGCACAGTGCGCTCAACAACTCGGCGCTCATGCCATTGGCGGCGTCGGGCCGGTTGAGCCGCAGCCGCGCGATGCCGTCGGCGATATCAAGCAGAACGGGACCTTTATCGATCATGGCAATTCCGCCTTTGTCGGCTAGATGAGAAACGAGAGCGTGAACAGCGCTTTCTCGTTGTTGACCAGGAGCACCTTCTTGTACGCCATGCGCAGCTCGCCATCGACATAGCGCAGCCGGTATTCGTTACGGGCGGCCCAGACCGTGTCGTCGCGCAGGCTGGATTCGAACACCATGCTGTTGCTGGCGACCGAGATATCGCCGTCCGGCTGTTGGTCCAGAAGTTCGATGTTGGAGACGAGCCGCCGCAGCCGCGATTGCGGCGTCTGGGTGTGGCGCTTGCCGGTCAGCAACTGCTTGATGCGCAGCGAAATGCGCGAACGGTTATCGTAGATGATCGACATTTCCTTTTCGGGGTCGATGTCGTCGCCATTGGCCGGCACCCAATAGACGCCGTCATCGGTCCACAGCGCCTCCCAGGCCTCATATTGGTGTTCGTCCTGCAGCCGCGCCTCCTTGTAGATGAAAGCGGTTACCGCACTCATCAAAGTGGCGCTGCTTTCGCGCGACAGCATCACACCGCCTCCATCAGGCTGCGGTAGTGCCGCCAGATGCCGCGCGACGGGATTTCGTCGGTGACGTGGCCGACCTTGAAGCCGAGGTCGTCCCGGCGTTCGCGCTTCTCGCCGCGGCCGAGGAAAATCCATTCCGGGTTGCGCGCCAGCACGCCGCGGTGACAGCGCTCGTACATTTCAGAATCATCGGCCAGCAGCAAGCCGGCCGGACCGACCGACCCCATGGTCTGCTGGCGCAGGCGGCGATTCATGTCGGGCGCACCCTTGAACTGCAACGCGGTGACATGCTGCACACTGTCGTCGACCGCGAGCGGCTGGATCACGAACATCTGGATTTCCGCGATGAACAGGTTCGGGAAGATCATCACATGCGGCGTGCCGTCGATCATGATCTCGCGCGCCTTCTGGTCGCCATGGGCGGCCTTCATCCGCGCCGTATAATCCGGCAATCGCTCCTCCGTGGTGCCGAACCAGCTCATCGGCGCATCGCGTTTGCGGAACTCGGGCCGCAAATCGATCTCGGTATGGCCGTTGCCGTAGTCACGCGTCACCGCGGTCGAGGCGCCGCCATAGAGCTTGCCGATCGCGCTGTCGGCGACGCCGAAGATCGAGGAATGCACGAAGGCCGGGTGATAGCCGTCGCATTCGTTTTCCAGGATGAATTTCCAGTTGGCTTTTACGCGATGCTTGAGGAAGCCCGCGGTGACCTCCACCTCGCCTTCCGGCGAGAAGCGAACCAGCCGGTCGATGGTCTCGGCCGCACCGCCGAGATGCTCTTCAAGTGTCGGGCCTTCGGCTGCGAACGAGCCGAACACGAAACCGCGATAGGATTGCACCCGCGTCACGCGGCCGAGCGCAAGCTTCGATTTGTCCTGGCCTTCATAGCCGTCGGGGAAGGCGTAGCCGACCAGGCGGCCGTCATTGGCAAAGGTCCAGGAATGGAACGGGCATGTGAAGGAGCGCGCGTTGCCCTTGTCGTAGGAGCAGACCTGGTTGCCGCGATGCGAGCAGCGATTGAGCAGCAGGTTGACGTTGCCCTGCTCGTCGCGGGTCATGATCACCGATTGCGGGCCGATCGACTTGACGACGTAGTCGTTGGCGTTGGGCACCTCGCTCTCGTGCCCGACATAGACCCAGGTGCGGTACCAGATGTTCTGCAATTCGGCTTCGAAGATCTGGGGATCGCTGTAGAGCGAGCCGTGCACGCGGTCCGGCCGGATCAATTCGCCCCACTGTGACGCGCGCGGCACCACGTTCATCGCTGCATCTCCCATGGCATCTTTCGCGGCCGGCCCGGACTCTCTTGCGGAGACCTGCGGCTTGGGCTAAAAATAATCCGACTGACCGTTTGAATAATAGCACCGGCCTTTGGCAGCTTCAAGGGCCTTTTCAAAATCAGCCGCCAAAACAGCGAATTTGCTTGGAGGATCATCGGGATGGACGAAGTCACCCCTGCCGATCTCGCCCGCGCGCTCTATGCCGCGCTCGCCGCCGGCGACCGCGCGCAACTCGACGCCTTGCTGCATCCGGAATTCACCGGCCGCACCGCCGAGGGCATGCCGTTCGGCATCGGCGGCGACCATGACGGACCCGCGGCAATGCGGCGCAACGGCTGGGGCGCGATCGCCCGGCATTTCGAGGCGCGTGCCGAGCCGGAACGGTTTCTCGATCTCGCCGATGGCCGCCTGCTGGTGACCGGCCGTTATCGCGGTCAGGGCAAGCAAGGCGGCGCGCCACTTGACGCCGCCTTTGCGCATTTGATCGCGGTCGACCAGGGGCGAATCAAATCACTCGAGCAATTCACTGACACCGCGCGCTGGCACGATGCCGCCGGCCGGCTTCGAACCGTGCTGCTCGATTTCCAAGGTGGCCTCGCAACCCTGCGCCTGAACCGTCCCGACAAGGGCAATGCGATCGACGAAAGCATGGCCGCCGATCTCGCCGAGGCCGCAACTCAGATTGCCGAGAGACCGGATGTCCGCGCCGTCCTGATAGCAGGCAACGGGCCGAACTTCACGGTCGGTGGCGACCTCAGCCTGTTCGCGGGAACGACGCGCGAGCAGTTGCCTAACCGGCTGCGCCGCATGATCGACAGCTATCATCTGGCAATCGAGCGGCTGACCAGCATCGATGCGCCCGTCGTCGCCGCGGTACGCGGC
>JACDAG010000274.1 GCA_013695565.1 Bradyrhizobium sp. | reverse complement strand
GAGCGCGGCCAGGCCGCACTCAGGGTTGCTTTGATGCGCGATTGGGGGGCGGCACGATCGAGCAAAACGAGGATGGGTATCTCCGACCAATTCGGCTGATCCTGCAAAAACTCTGCAATGATGGCGATCACGTCTGGATTAAGAGCCTCATGCGTGACAACCAGCACGCCGGGAGACTCTACCAGGAGGTCAGCCAAGTCTGCCGCGCTTGCTGCTTGACCCCGGATATTTTGCTCATGAAGCAGCGACGCCGTATAGGAGGCATCCCTTCTATACGGGGCAAGTATGAGCACCCAGTCGAGCGCGCTTATTCTATTTTGGTGGGTGCCGCTCACGTCTCTGGCAAGGGATGGTACGATACGACCGAGACGCCCGAACTTGCGATAAAAAGCTCCCGAACATCCAAATCATGCGGGCCATGACGTTTTTTCACGACTGTAATATTGCGCCGGAGTCGACCCTCGTGCTCCGTCATCCGAAGTAGGAGCACGGTGTCGCCCAGGAAGCTTACGTCAACATCGATCCCGATGTTCTGCCCCAGCAGGCCGTGCTGGGCCACGATGAGCATGGTCAATACGTCGGCGCGCGCGAGATGTTTTAACAGTGATTGGATATCGAGTACCGCCTTTTCGCGGTGAGGCAGTGAATTTAAATAGCCAGTAAAGCTGTCAATCACCACAACCCGTACCTTGTTGCGGCTGACGACCTCCTGAACGATTTGACCGAATTCCCCCGCCGAAACCTCGTTCGGGCTGAAATCGTATAAGACGAGTTGGCCGTCCTTGTGGAACTGACGAAGATCCATACCGAGACCTTCGGACCGTCGAAAGAACGTCTCCAGTCTTTCCTCAAACAGGAAGAGGGCAACGCTTTCTCCCCGCTGTAACGCCGCCGTTGCGTAGAGGGACGACATCGTCGACTTGCCAGTTCCGGACTGGCCGATCACAAGTGTTATTGTCCCTGATTCCTGTCCGCCACCAAACATCTCGTCGAGGGCCCCAACGCCGGACTTGATTAGCTGAGGCTTCACGGTTTCGGTAACCGAGCCCGGCACGATCCTCGGGAACACAACGACGCCCTCACCTTCGCGAATGGCCATGTCGTGATAGCCGTCAGCAAAGGCCACGCCTCGCATTTTACTCACCTCGATACGGCGACGTACCGCGCCATAGTCCTCAAGCGATTTATCGAAGCGAATCACGCCATGTGCGATGCCTTCGATCTCCTCGCCGTTGTGATCGCCGCTGGTCTGGGTATCGAGGAGCAGAGCGATAATACCGCGCTTGGCCAGAAATGCCTTGAAGCCGATGAGCTCGCGTCGAAAACGCGGCGTATCGCCAGTGATCAATCGAATTTCCAAGAGAGAATCGTACACTAGCCTGTGAGGCTTGTGCTCTTCGATGGCGCTCTCGATCGCCTTTCGCGTCTCGTCCAATCGCAGTTCAGCGGTTTGGAAAATCGTCTGATCGGCCCCACCGCTCACCGCCTCGGAGGCGGAAAGTTCTTCCACCTGGATCCCATCGAGTGTCCAGCCGTGTGATAAGGCGATTGCTTGCAGTTCAGCCGCCGTTTGTGAAAGGCTGACATAGATGCAGCGCTCACCCGCTTCCACGCCCGCGCGCAGAAACTGTAGCGCCGCCGTCGTCTTACCCGCTCCGGGGTCACCTTGCATGATGTAAAGATTCGAAGCGGGCAATCCACCGTGAAGAATATCATCAAGGCCGGCTATCCCGGAACTTACAAAAGGTTGCTTCTTTGGCTCTGCCATACCTGCCTTCGCATTTCAACGAGATGAAGATTCACGCCGTCGCAAAAACCTTCTTCCCGCTCCCGGCTTGCCGCCAAAAACATCGATGCGGACGCGCGTCATGAAGGTTTGTTTCTGCCCGATGAACTGGCCGAATTTCCGGCAAGGCTAAAGTCGGAGGATGAGCCGGCCACAGAGGCATCGCCTTTGTCACGGAACGTCGATCGCAGAACGCAAAAAGTCCCCGGCGTGCTGAGTTTCCGGCGATATAAAGGCGGAGCACGAGTTCGGCCACGGAGGTGCCTTTTCATCATCGTTGAACGTGGCGCGAGAACCGCGGAGAGCAACGTCGCTCCGCGGCTATCAGGGTACCGAAAGCTCATCTGAATGTGCCGATGAGTCGACGCAGGAAACAACCTGTGCGGTTCCAGCGCAAGAGAGAAAGAACTACTAACCGCCTAGTAGTATTTATCTATCTTGCGAATCAACAGGCAAATGTTTTCGAGGTTTGACACCCAGGTTTGCTTGGCTCGTAATGGCTCGCTCGCGCGCCCAGATGATCGCGGCACTGCGACGGTTAACCCCAATTTTTCGATACAACGAAGCGATATGATTCCTGACCGTATTCTCCGAAAGCTTCAGTTTTTTACTCATCGCAATGTCAGTGTGTCCCTCGCATATAAGTCCGAGTACTTCTCGCTCGCGTTGGGTGAGAGATTCAACTTCCAGGAACGGGACAGCCGGCTTGGCTTGCTGACGCAGACCTCTAAGCCTGTCGATGATGGTACGGGTAAACGACGATGTGTCAGCCACAACTGATTCGATAGCCGACATTAGATCGTGGTCTGATTCCTTGGTTTCCTGGATAACGCACACGACCGATTGCTCACCGTTGATCGTCACGGGGACCGCCGAAACGAAACAGTCGATTGCAAGTGCGTCGGCCTTTTGAAGCGGGAGAACAAGCTCCTTCAACCCGCCGTTCAGTCGGTCGCGCGTGCTTTCATTGATCCATACGATCTGGCCGTCGGAATCGACAAATATGATACCGCCGCCAAGCGCGGAAGCGATCTGCTCCTGCGGGTCGTTCTCGCGCGCGATATCGGTCGCAGCTTGGTCCATTGCTGTCCCCCGCATTGGTTGACTATCGGTATGTTGAATTGCCGGATTAACGCGGGCTCGGAAAATTAGTTCCTTTGAACTAAGCCACTAGTGCAAAAGCACTATTTAGCGCATCGGTCGCATCTCGCGAACTTCGAAAGCCCGGTGCCGTTTCCCCTTTTTCCGTTCCGAGAGTGAGAACGGAATATGACGACATACTTCAAGAGCACGGCATTGCTCGGCACGCTGCCGATGTTGGCAGCGGCTCGAACGCGCCACTCGCAACTAGGGAAATGTGCAAACGAAGAAGTTTTTTGCAAACGAATTGAAGCCGGCGGCGGCACTTCATGCCAACTGACTATCTTCCCCGGTGATCCGGTCCTGCAAGCCGAACAGGTCTTCCGCTTCTCTCGATCATCCCTACGCTCGCAGCTTGCCGCCGTCTGGTGACGGGATCTCCGAGGCTTGCCGTTCTTTCAATTCGTAATATTCGGCTGAGAACTGGATCGACCATTGCGAGAAGAACGAACGTAATTTCTGAGTGGGCTTTTCCACGCCGAAACGTTCGGCGACATGCGCGTTGCGCAGCCACCTTATCGCCGATGTGAAGCCGGCGGTGCGCTCGAGCCTCTCAACCGCCGCGACGCCGGTGGTCTCGGCCTGCCGATAGCGAAAGCCGGTCTTCTTGGTCACATACAGGGACCTGATGGTTTCATAGCTCTTGAATACGCGCTGAACGAACGGATGTTTCCTGGCCTGTGGCCAGGCTGCGGGGTAAACCGGCAGCACCAGCAACTTGCTCTTGGCGATAACGGTTGCCAGCGGATGCAGGAGTTGCACCCAGGCTGGCCAGGATGTGACCTTGGCAAACAATACCGCGTGCATCGCCGTTGCAGCGCCGAACGAGATCGGAAGCCAAAGTACCGCGGCCAGGATTACCAGCAATGCGGTGTTCGGCGTGAGATGCCGGCATTTCTGGAACACCCATGCCATGCCGCCTTCAAAGGCAACGTACACCGCATGTTCGAACGCCCGATAGCTGATCCTCCGCCGCAGCCGCGACCAGTGCCGGCGGACGGATGTACGCCACTGTTGGCGTTCCGTCTCGGAAAGGGGAAGGAAGCGCAACGCGCCGCTCATGACGGCAACGATGATATTGCCGAGAACCCTGACCGCGAACAGCGGTAGCCAGACAATCTGCATGGCCAATGGAAAGGCGTAGTCGAGCAGCCGCATCAGGATCGAGAGCATGAAACGCAGGATTTTGTTCGCGGCGAGCGCGACAAAAACAAGCGGGATGATAATCACATCGTCGAGGGCGCCGCGAAAGCGGCTTTCCTCGGTCCGTGCCGGATTATGATCAGGGGTCACGGTGCAACGGCTCCGGGCCGAAGACAGGGGATCGTGCCGGCTCAGACTAGCACATCGTGGGGATCAGCGGGTGGCCTCAGATACCGGGCGCCCGAGCCCCCGGGACGCCCGTATGTGAGGCTTCGATCACCGTGTTCGTACGGGGGCATAATTGGCAGGCGGCTTGCGAGGGGGTTGTCAGCTGTTCGGCATCCTGGAACCAGATGTGCCGAACCAACCCATCGGGAGCAGGCAAATGAATAGACAAGCTCGTTTTGAGACAGCGCACGAAGGTGCAGCACGGGAGGTCGCAGTCATCAGAAAGGTACTGGCCGATCTTGTTCGCAACGTTCGCCTGATCGAAACCGACATCGCAGCCGAAGAAACGCGCGCCGGGGTTTCCGACCGGTCCGACGTCAGGTATCCGATCCTGGCGAGGACGCTGACCGATCGGCGCGACAATCTCAGGATGACCATTGCCGCCCTTGAACAGCGTTACGCCGAGCGGGCGCTGCCGGAACAGGTAGCGACCGCGGCTTAGCGGCACGAAGAGCCGCCGCTGGGGTCGGCTCAGCGGCGGCTGCTTCCGTCGACCGGCTCAATGCCTGCGACAATCTCCGGCACGCGCGTCGCCGGCGGCATGTTGCGGCTACGCTGGGTGTGGACGATGCCGTCGATGTTGGTCATGCCGATGCCGGGGAGATCGCCGAAGGTTTTGCCGGGCGAATGTTGCGGCTGGTTACATGCGCTGCAACCTCACTGGCGATCTGGCTTGGACGGGCGCCGACGCCGGCTGGTCTCTGGAATAACCGATCCTTAACCATACGCGCCCATGATTTGAGCCAATTCGGGTGGGCAAGCGCGCGGGAGCCATTGTTGGTTTGTCACCGCGATGGCTCTTTTTTGCTGACCGGCGACGGGTAAGAATCTCGCGACTGGCTGAGACGTAGGGAACGCAGGTGGCCGAAGTACCGGGCAGCGAAACGCAAGTGGGCAAGGCGCCCGAGGCGGCACCGCAGGTGGCCTCAAACCGGGGAGCGGTGATAGCTGTGTCCCTGGCTGCCCTGACCGTCATTGGTGCCGCCACCGCCAATTCGTTGCCGGGTTCCGGTGGCTTCTCTCTGCCGGATTTCAATCAGTTCTCTTTGCCGAGCGTCGATCGGCTCTCCTTGCCGGACTTCAGCCGCTTCTCCCCGCCGAATCGCGTCGCTGCAGCTCCTCCGCCTAAACCGGCTCCAGTCGTCGTAGCGGCTCCAGTCCTCGTACCGGATCCAGTTGTCAGGGCGGGGCTGAGGGACATTCAGACGTCGCAGGAGCAAAACGCCGATGTGTTGATGTCGCTCATGCAGGGCTCCGCAGCACAACAGGCAGATTTGAAAAGAATAACCCGTCAACTCTCCTTGCTGACGGCGCAGGTGAGCTCCCTGCAGAATCAGGCGCCGCCGCCGCCGCTGACGACTTCCAGCATCGCACCGTCGACGACTTCCAGCATCCCACGTCCAAATCCCCGCGCGAGGGTCGTCCAAGCGTCGCGAAGAGTGCTCCCTCCAATTCTTCCTCCAGTTCTTTCTCCACTTCTTTCTCCACCTCTCAAGCCTGTCGGCCCCTTTTCGGTAGGGGGCGCGCCGCTCAGTCCTGCGCCGGCATCGGGCTCAAGCTAGCACCAACGGACAGCGCTTCACTTTTCGGACATTGCGCGGTGTTGACTTAAGTCCGTTATGCGCACCATGTCCGCCGAATACTCCAGATTCATGGGTTCTCGTTCTAATGCCCGACGACGATCTCCGGCACCCTTGTCGCCGGCGGCGTGTTGCGGCTGCGCTGGAAACCGACATCGATCCAAATGCGCTAACGCGCGCAGATCAGGCTCATGCAGTCCCAACGCTAGTTGCAAGGGCGCGATTGCCAATGATGCCAGGGTCAGCGGAGGTTGGAAAAAATTGCTTCTCAAAATCGGCCGCTGGCATCGGTCTTCCGAAGCAATAGCCCTGTCCCTCTTCGCAGCCCATGCTGACCAGGAAGTCGGCCGTAGCGCGGTTCTCGATGCCTTCGGCGATCACCGACAGCCCCAATTGCTTGCTGAGACCGATGGTCGAATTGACGATCGCGGCGTCGTCCGGATTTGCCAATAAGCCGAACACGAAGGATTGGTCGATCTTGAGACCGTCGAGCGGAAACTTCTTCAGATAGCTGAGGCTCGCAAAGCCGGTGCCGAAATCGTCGAACACGACGCGAACGCCGAGCGCCTGAATCTTCAGGAACGTGCCGAGCGCGCCCTGCTCGTCATGCAGCAGGATGTCCTCGGTGACTTCGAGCTCGAGGTTGGTCGGCGTCAGGCCGGTACGGGCCAGCGCCTGCGCGACCGAGCTTGCGAGGTCGCCGGACCGGAATTGCGACGGTGACAAATTGACGCCCATGCGCAAGCTCTGTCCAGCGCGCTCCCAAGCTGCGGCCTGCCTGCAGGCGGTTTCCAACACCCATTCGGCAATGCGTTCGGAGATCGGCGAGGTGTTGACCACCGGCATGAATTCCGCCGGCGAAACCAGGCCGCGGACGGGATGGCGCCAGCGGATCAGCGCCTCGGCGCCGATCAGGCGATTATCCGCCAGATGCAACTGTGGCTGGTAAAACAGCTCGAATTCGTTGCGCTCGGCAGCCAGCGCCAGTTCGGTTTCCAGCGTCAGGCGCGTCTCGAACTCGCGCCGGATCGAATCCTCGAACAGTATATGACCGCCGCGTTTGGTCGTCTTGGCGCGGCTCAGCGCCAGATGGCTGTTGCTCAACAATTCGTCCGCGGTATGGCCGCCGGCGGGGAAGACCGCCGTACCGATACTTACCTTGACGCGGTGCTGTCGCTGACCGGCGAACAGCGGCGCGTCGAAGGCCGTGCCGAACCGCATCGCAAAGGCGCTAATGCTTTCACCGAGATCGTCGAGCGATAGCGCAATGGCAAATTCATCGCCACTCAGCCGCGCCAGCGTGCCGGTGCCCGCCATCGCCGCCGTCAAACGCTCCGACACCGCGCGCAAAACCAGATCGCCGCTGGCGTGGCCGAGCATGTCGTTGATCTGCTGAAAGCCGTCGAGACCCAATACCAGCAACGCCATTTCGCCGCCATCGGTCTCGGCCTTCGTGATCATCGCGGCCAATTTGGCATGCAGCGTGTTGCGGTTGATCAGTCCGGTCAGGGAATCGTATTCCGCCAGATATCGGATCCGCTCGGCCTCGCGCTTGCGCATTGAGATATCGCGCAGGATCGCGCCGAACTGAAATCCGTCGGTGCCCTGCCAGCCGGAGAAACTAGCCTCGACCGGGAAAACCTCGCCATTCCTGCGGCGACCGTCGAATTCGATGACGGTGCCGGCGGCCAGGTCCGTTGCCTTCCGGATCGAGAAGGAAGAGTCCGGCCCCTCGTCACGGGCGCAGATGGTGTCGAAGGGGCGGCCGATCATTTCTTCGGGCGCGTAGCCGAAGATCGCCGTCGCACCGGGGTTCCATACTGTGATCAGATAGTTTGCATCGGTGCAGATCAGGCCGTCGCCGAGCGACATCGCCACGCGCTGAAAGCGGCTTTCGGCAATACGGCCCAGCAAGTCCCTGACGTCGATTTCGTCGAGCGCGATGGTCGCGATGTAAACGATGATGGCGATGTGGAACAGCGAGGTATCGAGCAGCAGCGGGAAGGCGGCCTGCAGCAGGAAGGCAACGGCCTCGATGCCGAGGGCCATTCCGAG
>JACDAG010000265.1 GCA_013695565.1 Bradyrhizobium sp. | reverse complement strand
GCGCACCGATGCGCCGGCCTCGATCAAGGCTTTCGTGATCTTGTCCAGGCCAATGCCTGATATCGATACCAGCAGCGCGGCGCCATCGAAGGCGGTGTCGGGAACGGCGACGATTTCGGCCAGCGGCGCCAGCGCGCGTGCGATCTCGGCGTTCCAGCCGGAGACGCGCACGCTCCAGGTTTCGACCTCGGTCACCATGGCGTTGTCGGCGACACGCGAGACCACGAACACCGGCAACGCCGCCGGATGGTCGGCGCGTTCGAGGTATGGCTGCCGCGCGATGATCTTCGGCGCGCCGTCGGCTTCGAGTTCGATCCACCACGGCGTGCGGCTGGAAGTGGCCGAGACCAGCGCCAGATCGCCCTTCGATGCCGCTACCGCCTCGACCGCGGCCTGCGCGCTGAAATGCGCGACATAAGGCACGACGAATCCGAAATGAAACCGCGCCGAATCCCGCATCGCGGATTCGCCGACTGACACATCCGCATGCACCGAGAACGGCGCTTGAACATAAGTAAAGGTCGAGATGATGACGCGCCAGATGCTCTCGATGGTGTCGATGGGCAGGATACCACGATGGCGCTCCACCAGCCGCCGCATCATGTCGGCCTCGCGCGCCGGGCGGAACGCGGAGCCGACTTCCTGGGTCTCCTTGACCTGGATCAGCCGGTCGATGATGTCGCCACGCGCCATCAAGAGGCGGTGAACCTGCTCGTCGATGCTGTCGATCTCTTTGCGCAGCACCGCCAGCGAGGGCGGGGCAGGAGGAGCTTTGGACATGTTCTAACCCTTGGGCCGGGGGCCGAAATCACCGGCGATACAAGGGCATTGATTAGGAAAGACGGCAGCCGAAAGCAAAAGGAAATGCAGCCTTTGGCGGCGGCGCGGCCCGGTTAACCATGGACCCGCCTTGACGAAAAGCCGGGTTCGGACTAGCTTCTGCCCATTCCGTGGTCATTTGAGCCGGCCGGCTTGCAGCCACGTTAAACAACTCGCTAAACAGGCCGGGGACAGAAGTGATCCCGGTCGAACCTATGTTCAGGCCGGGTTTTTTTATGGCCTGATTTCTGTCCGGGAGGGCCTCCCTTTGGGAGGTCGGTGGCCGAAATGACAAACGTTCAGTCGATACCGGGTCCTTCGATACCGAGTCCTTCCATCCATGGCGAGGACCGGGCCCATGAGGCGGATCATCCGACGTCGCAGGTCGCGAAGTTCGGCATGGAGCAGCCACTCAAGCTCGATTGCGGCGTCGACCTGGCGCCGTTCCAGATCGCCTACCAGACCTATGGCGAACTCAACGCCGAGCGTTCCAACGCCATTCTGGTCTGCCATGCGCTGACCGGCGATCAGCATGTCAACAATGCGCATCCGGTCACCGGCAAACATGGCTGGTGGGACACCATGGTCGGCCCCGGCCGGCCGCTCGACACCAACCTCTACTTCATCATCTGCAGCAACGTGATCGGCGGCTGCATGGGCTCGACCGGACCTGCCTCGACCAATCCGGCCACCGGCAAATTGTGGGGGCTGGATTTCCCGATCATCACCCTTCCCGACATGGTGCGCGCGCAGACCATGCTGATCGATCGCTTGGGCATCGAGACGCTGTTCTGCGTCGTCGGCGGCTCGATGGGCGGCATGCAGGCGCTGCAATGGACCGCGGCCTATCCGGCGCGTGTGTTCTCGACGCTGGCGATCGCCTGCTCGACGCGCCATTCGGCGCAGAACATCGCGTTCCATGAACTGGGACGGCAGGCTGTGATGGCCGATCCGGATTGGCGCGGTGGCCGCTATTTCGAACACGACACCCATCCGCATCGCGGCCTCGGCGTGGCGCGGATGGCCGCGCACATCACCTATTTGTCGGACGCCGCCTTGCATCGCAAGTTCGGCCGGCGGATGCAGGACCGCGAACTGCCGACGTTTTCGTTCGACGCGGATTTTCAGGTCGAAAGCTATCTGCGCTATCAGGGCTCGTCCTTTGTCGAGCGCTTCGATGCCAACGCCTATCTCTATCTGACCCGGGCGATGGATTATTTCGACATCGCCGCCGACCATGATGGCGTACTGGCGAAAGCCTTTACCGGCATCAAGACCCGCTTCTGCGTGGTGTCGTTCACGAGCGACTGGCTGTTCCCGACCCCGGAATCGCGTGCGCTGGTGCATGCGCTGAATGCGTCGAGCGCGCGGGTGTCGTTTGCCGAGATCGAAACCGATCGCGGCCACGACGCCTTCCTGCTCGACGTCCCCGAATTCTTCGACATCTCCCGCGCCTTCCTGCAATCGGCAGGCAAGGCGCGCGGCCTGAAAACGGCGGGTGGTTGATATGTCGCTGTCGCAACAGACTCTGCCGCTCACCGGCGTCGAGCCGCACCGCACCGAGAATCTCCGCAGCGACCATCTGCTGGTCGCCGAGATGGTGCAGCGTGGCTCGAAAGTGCTCGACGTCGGCTGCGGCGATGGCGAGCTGCTGCAGATACTGGAAGGCCGTGGCATCGACGGCCGCGGCATCGAGCTGTCGCGCGAGGGCGTCAACCGCTGCGTCGCCAAGGGCCTTGCGGTGGTGCAGGGCGACGCCGACACCGACCTCGTCAATTATCCCGACGACGCCTTCGACTATGTGATCCTGTCGCAGACGCTGCAGGCCACACGGCAGCCGAAGGTGGTGCTGGAAAACCTGCTGCGGATCGGCCATCGCGCCATCGTCTCGTTCCCGAATTTCGGGTTCTGGCGGATGCGGCTGCAATTATTGGTCGGCGGCCACATGCCGCGCACCGAAAACCTGCCCGCCACCTGGTACGACACGCCGAACATCCACTTTTGCACCATCAAGGATTTCGTGCAGCTCTGCGACGAGATCAACGTCAAGATGGAGCGCGCGGTGGCGCTGGACCTCTACGGCCGCCCGCTGCGGCTGAACCTGCCATGGTGGTTCTGGAACATGTTTGGCGAGCAGGGCGTGTTTTTGCTGAGCCGGGGTGGGGAGGGGAAATAGCTGGTGTCGCCGTCATTGCGAGGAGCGAAGCGACGAAGCAATCCATCTATCCGTTGTGTCGCGCTATGGATTGCTTCGCTTCGCTCGCAATGACGACTAACCCATCGACCTCGGATCCCGCTCCGGCCACCGCCCGGCCTCCACCAGCGCAATAAACCGCTCGACCATTTCGTTGAACAGCGCCGGCTCTTCCAGGTTGAGCACATGTCCCGACTTCGGGAAGAACGCCAGCCCCGCGGCCGGCAGATGCTTTTTCAAAAACATGCTCGGCTCGATGCAATTGTCGTCCTCGTCGCCGCAAATGATCAGCGCCGGCGTCGGCACTTTCCGGATCGCCTCCGTCAGCGTGTAGATCGAGGGCCGTCCGCCCTGAAAACTGCGCATGGTGTTGGCCGAGCCCTTGGCGTCATGGCGCGCCAATGCGGCATAGAAATCGGCGTGGCCGCGCGGGTCCTTCAGCAAAAACGGAATCCTGCTCGGCGCCTCGCGCGTGGCTTTTGCGACTTCGACGGATCCGATCGCCTCCAACTGCTCGGCATTGGCCACGCATTGCTTGCGGAAGGCGTCGAGATTTTCGATGGAAGAGCCGGAGCCAACCGCCGCCAGCGTCATCGACAGCGCGCGCTCCGGCGCGTTGAGGCCGATCTGCAGCGACGAATAGGAGCCCATCGACAGGCCGATGAAATGCGCTTTGTCGATTCCGAGATGATCGAGCACGGCCAGCGCGTCGGTGTAGAAATGTTTGTAGGTGTAGACATCAGCGGTCGGCGGCACGTCGGAGGGTGTATAGCCGCGTGCCGAATAGGCGATGCAGCGGTGGCCGCGCGAGAAATAGCGCATCTGCGGCTCCCAATTGGTGTGGTCGGCCGCGAATTCGTGCAGGAAGATGATCGGGGTTCCCTTGCCCGCCTCTTCGAAATGCAGGCGGACATGATCCTTGGTGACGGCATAGGGCATTTTGGGGTTCCCCTTGGTTTTGGCGCGTTCTCCGCCGCCAAAACTCGCAGTTAATGTTCACGGCCGCAATGCGGCAGGTGCGGTTCTTTTTGGTCATCAAATGATCGCGGAATCACCCCGAAATCGTTTCCGCACTGCCGCATGAAATCTTGGTCCGGTCACATCCCGCATCGCAAAACCGCTGCGCGTTTGTCTGCATACAAACGCAGTGGGAAATGGGGGTGTGTCATAGAGGATAGATCAAAGATGCTTCAGTTGTTTGCGTTCCACCGGTCGCTGCGTGTCCTTGCGCTGGCGTTGTGTTCGGTTTCCTTCGCCGTTGCTGTCACGCCTGCTTCCGCGCGGCCTCACCACGGCGCTGGGCGCCACGCCCGCGGCTACCACGCCGGGCACCATGCGCGGCATTACACCCATCGGCACGCCCGGAAGATAGCGCGTGCCTCGCGCTGGGAGCGCGGCGTGGCGCAAATGCAGGCCGGCGGCTTTGCCGATACCAACGCCAGCCTGGTCGATTATAGCAATTCCACCCTGACCCCAGCCGGTGGCGCGATGGCACCGGCGAGCTTCAGTTCTTCCAACGTCGTCACCGAAGCGCGCCGATACATCGGCGGCAACCCAACCGGTCGCGGCAGCCTGTGGTGCGCGCGCTTCATGAACATGGTGTTGCAGCATTCCGGCTATCGCGGCACCGGCTCTGACATGGCGAACTCGTTCGCGAGCTACGGAGAGCGCGTTTCCGGCCCGCAGGTCGGCGCCATAGCCGTGATGGGACGCGGACGCCGCGGCGGCCATGTCGGAATCATCACCGGCATCGATGCGTCAGGCAACCCGATCATGATCTCCGGCAACAACGGCAACCGCGTCCGCGAAGCGCCGATCTCGCGCGGCCGGATTTATGCCTATGTAATGCCGACAAGCTGAATCGTTCCGGCGCAGGAATCGTAGGGTGGGCAAAGGCGCGTCTGCGCCGTGCTCACCATCGCCTCCGCGCAAGCCGTGGGCCTCAGAACAACGGTGCCCGCGCTTCCACAACGCTTGTGGCCTTCGTCCGACGCACGTTCGGCAACGGCCCCATGCGGGCGATCACCTCGTTCGGCACCCGATAGACCTGTATCACGTGGTCGATCTTGTTGAGGCCGCAGGCCTCGCGCTGCACGACGAACAGCCAGAGCGCATAGCCGGCCTGTTCGACGAGACGATTGCGGATTGTTCGATCGGTATTGGCGGTCCGTGGGCATGCGGCAAGCGCCGTCAGCGCGTCCTCGAGCCGCTGTCCCAGCCGCGCCAGCGCCGACGCCCGCTCCTCGGCGATTTCGTATTGCAGCGTCGCGTATCCGGAACGAAACAGATCCACCGCCATCTCGGCGCACTCCGAAAATCTGGCCTGCCAATCACTCGTAATTTATTGTCCGGCGACGGGCTGTTCAAGTCAAAACCGGCTCAGCGAGCCTCGCCGTTCCCGACGAGATGCTCGCGAAGGAATTTGACGACGCTGGCGTTAAAATCGCGGTGAAAGGCCGCCCTGTCGAAGCCCACCGGTACGTCGGTGCAAATGCGCGGAACGGCGGTTGCGAGCTGCGGCGGGCAGGGCGGCAGGAAGGCAAAGTGACCGGCCGGAACGGTGCGAACGTCCGGCTTGCCCGGCAGCTTGCCGGCGGTGAACGCGGAGTTTTTCGCATCGACGCCGCCGCCTCCGAATTCAGATCGCCAGATCAGCAGGGGGATGTGAATCCCGGCCAGGCCTTCCGGAGTGAATGCAAAGTTCACGGCCGTGTCGGCAAGCGCGGCGGCCCGGATTCGAGGTTCGTGCGGCAGGTTGGATGGAATGTCGCCGCTGCGGAATTGCTCGCAACCCCGCGATTTGTTCGTCTCCGGACAGTAGCGTGCGATCCTGCGGAAATCCGGATTGCCGCCAGCCGCCACCAGGCCGGTATAGGCACCGGCGGAGAAGCCGAAGAAGCCGATTTTGGCGGGATTGATCGCCGCCCGGTGCTTCCAGCCGTCAAGCATGAAATCGACCAGGCGAATCACATCCGCCGGGCGCGACGCCAGCACTGAAAGGCTGTCGCGCTGCGATGAGTCGTTGCCGTTGTCGCCGGGATGATTGATGGCGGCGACGACAAAGCCGGAATCGGCCAACGCCTCTGCCGTGTCATTGTGGCCGCCGAACCACCCGCCCCGGCCGTGAGAGACAATCACCAACGGCAGCTTCGCCCCGGTGACAGGACAATCCTTGACGCCGGTCAGTTCGATTTCGACGGGAGGCATAAGTTTGCCGAGCGCGACAGGCTTTGGTTCGCCGGCGCACGGATACCAGATGGCGCCTGCCAGCTTTGGGTCGGAATCGAGAAGCTGGACACCCGCCGCCCGTGCGGAAGAACCCAGGCAACACAGGATGCTCGCGAAAACCAACAGCGTCTTGCGCATCAAAGCAGCCCCCAATCCGTCGAATGGAACTGATCGAACAACGGCGACGGAATTGTGTCGAACTGCCGGATTGCGGGTCGCAGGCGCGACAAATCAACCCGACGGGCAAATCACTTCTGGTTTACAGAAGTTGCGTCAAGCCCCAGAATCAAAAATATTTCGCTTTATCCGAAGGGCAATCAGTGGCACATCTTTGCTATCCCGTCCCGCTCTGAGGGGTCTAGCCGTCATTACGAGCGCAGCGAAGCAATCCATGTCTGTGCAGACGGCACGATGGATTGCTTCGCTGCGCTCGCAATGACGTGGAAAGCGCGCGGGACGACAGCAGAAATCGCCGAGCCATCCCGCGTTACCTCACAACAGCGCCGGCTCTTCCGCCATGATGGCGTCGCCGACGGCGATGCTGCCGCCTTCGACCACCTCGGCATAGATCCCGCAATCGCCGTGGCCGAGCCTGCGCTGCAAGGCGTGCGGGATGGACAGATCGCGCATCGCGGTGTCGGGGTCGACGTTGACGGCGGCGCAGCGGACGATGCGCTTCACCACCTTGAGCCGGGCGTCGCCGATGGCCAGCGTGCGATCGAGCAGGTCGAATTCGTGCCAGGCCGGCCAGCCCTCGACATAGAGGTTGGCACGGAAGCGGAGCGGATGGACGGGGTGGTCGACCATGTCCTCGATGGCGCGGACGCTGGCCAGATTGATGATCGAGACCACTTTGCGGGCGACGTCGGAAAAGCTGTGGCCTGGGCTGGTCAGGACTTTAGGCGGCCCCTTGATCTGGCCGGCATAGCCGGTGGCGAAGAACTGCTCGATCGCCGCGCGGCCTTCGGCGGTCTCAAGATTACCCCGGGCCGCGACTGCGCCGTTATGGCTGACGGTCAGGACATGGCTGGCGTCGTCGAAATGGGTCTGCAACGCGGCCAGCCATTCGTCCCGTTGCAACATCAGGAAGTGCGGCTTTGGCAGCCATTTTGGCTCGGCCGGATCGAAGCCGCTGGGGCCGTTTTCGATGGCGTAGCGGCGGTCGGCCAGCAAGGTCTGGCCGGGATTCAGGGCCGCGCGCGGCATCGGTTCCGGGGTCAGGCCTTTGACCGGATAGCGGTAGATGCCGGTGATTTCAGGGGGCTTGGAGGAGGACATCAGGCCTTTTAAGAGGTTCCCGCCGGCCCCGCCACCATGCTGAAATTGCAAATTGCCTCTTCCGTTTTTGGCCACCGATGCCCACATTTGCGTCAAGCCTGAAAAATGATGGCGACGACCACCGGCTGGTTGAGGAATGTCAGCGCGGCCGCGTGGAAACCCAATGAAGATGCCGCGTCTATGCCTTCGGGGTGGGGGCGGCAGGCCGAGGGAAGCTAGCAATGAATATTGAGAAATACACCGAGCGTGCGCGCGGTTTCATCCAGTCTGCGCAATCGCTGGCCGTGCGTGACGGCCACCAGCAATTTTCGCCGCTGCACATGCTGAAAGTTCTGCTGGATGACAGCGAAGGCTTGGCCGGCGGTCTGATCGATCGCGCCGGCGGCAACTCCCGCGCTATCCTCAAGGCGACCGAGGATGCGCTGGGCAAACTCCCAAAGGTATCCGGAAGCGGCGCCGGGCAGGTCTATCTGGCGCCCGAACTGGCGCGCGCTTTCGACGCATCGGAAAAGGCCGCTGAAAAGGCCGGCGACAGCTTTGTCACCGTGGAGCGGCTGCTGCTGGGCCTCACGCTCGAAAAGGGCAGCGAGGCCGCGACCATCCTGAGCAAGGGCGGCGTCACGCCGCAGAACCTCAACGCCGCGATCGAAAGCTTGCGCAAGGGCCGCACCGCGGACAGCGCCACGGCGGAAAACGCCTATGACGCGCTGAAGAAATATTCCCGCGACCTGACCCAGGCCGCGCGTGAGGGCAAGCTCGATCCTGTGATCGGCCGCGACGAAGAGATTCGCCGCACCATCCAGGTGCTGTCACGCCGCACCAAGAATAATCCCGTGCTGATCGGCGAACCCGGCGTCGGCAAGACCGCGATCGTCGAGGGTCTGGCGCTGCGCATCCTCAATGGCGACGTGCCGGAGAGCCTGAAAGACAAGAAGCTGCTGTCGCTCGACATGGGTTCGCTGATCGCGGGCGCCAAATACCGTGGCGAGTTCGAGGAGCGGCTGAAGGCCGTGCTGCAGGAAGTGACCTCTGCCGAAGGCTCCATCATCCTGTTCATCGACGAGATGCACACGCTGGTCGGCGCCGGCAAGGCCGACGGCGCGATGGATGCGTCGAACCTGTTGAAGCCCGCGCTGGCGCGCGGCGAGCTGCATTGCATCGGCGCCACCACGCTCGACGAATACCGCAAGCACGTCGAAAAGGACGCCGCATTGGCGCGCCGGTTCCAGCCGATCTTCGTCCCCGAGCCGACCGTCGAGGATACCATCTCGATCCTGCGCGGCCTGAAGGACAAATACGAACAGCATCACGGCGTGCGGATCACCGATTCCGCGCTGGTGGCCGCCACCACGCTGTCGAACCGCTACATCACCGACCGCTTCCTGCCCGACAAGGCCATCGACCTGATGGACGAGGCCTCGGCGCGGCTGAAGATGCAGGTCGATTCCAAGCCGGAGGAACTCGATCTGATGGACCGGGAAATCATCCGGCTGAAGATCGAGCAGGAGGCCTTGAAGAAGGAAAGCGATGCCGGCTCCAGGAGCCGGCTGCAGACGCTGGAAAAGGAGCTTGCCGAGCTCCAGGAGAAATCGGCGGCGCTGACGTCGCGCTGGAGTGCGGAGAAGAACAAGCTCTCCAACGCCCAGAAGCTGAAGAGCGAGCTCGACGGCTTGCGCACCGAACTCGCCAACGCGCAGCGCAAAGGCGAATTCCAGCGCGCAGGCGAGCTGGCCTATGGCCGGATCCCCGAGCTGGAGAAGCGGCTCGCCGACACCGAAGCCCAGGAAAACTCGGGCGAAAACCCCGGCGAGATGATGGAGGAGGCGGTCACCGCCAACCACATCGCGCAGGTGGTGTCGCGCTGGACCGGCGTGCCCGTCGACAAGATGCTGGAAGGCGAAAAGGACAAGCTGCTGAAGATGGAGGACAGCCTCGGCAAGCGCGTGGTCGGCCAGGCCGAAGCCGTGCGTGCGGTTGCGACCGCCGTCCGCCGTTCGCGCGCAGGGCTACAGGACCCGAACCGCCCGATGGGCTCGTTCATGTTCTTGGGCCCCACCGGCGTCGGCAAGACCGAGCTGACGAAAGCCTTGGCGGAGTATCTGTTCAACGACGAGACCGCGATGGTCCGCCTCGACATGTCCGAATACATGGAGAAGCATTCGGTGTCGCGGCTGATCGGCGCGCCTCCGGGATATGTCGGCTATGACGAGGGCGGCGCGCTCACCGAAGCGGTGCGTCGGCGGCCCTATCAGGTGGTGCTGTTCGACGAGATCGAGAAAGCGCATCCGGATGTCTTCAACGTGCTGCTGCAGGTGCTCGACGACGGCCGCCTGACCGATGGTCAGGGCCGCACCGTCGACTTCCGCAACACGCTGATCATCATGACTTCGAACCTCGGTTCGGAATTCCTGGTCAACCAGCCCGAAGGCGAGGACACGTCCGAGGTGCGCGAGCCTGTGATGGGGATGGTGCGGGCGCATTTCCGTCCCGAGTTCCTCAATCGCGTGGACGAGATCATCCTGTTCCACCGCCTGCAGAAGAGCGAGATGGGCCGGATTGTCGAGATCCAGTTCGCGCGGCTGCAGAAGCTGCTGGAAGAGCGCAAGATCACGCTCACGCTCGATGCCCCGGCGCGCGACTGGCTTGCCGCCAAGGGTTGGGATCCCGCCTATGGCGCAAGGCCGCTGAAGCGGGTGATCCAGCGCAATCTGCAGGACCCGCTGGCCGAGATGATCCTCGAAGGCTCGGTCGCCGACGGCGATCGCGTGGTGATTTCGTGCGAAGGCAACGTGCTGACCTTCAACGGCAAGGCGTCGAAGACCGCCGAGATCGCAACGTTCGAAGCACCGATCCCGAAGCGTAAGCTGAACTGACCTGATTGGGTTTGTAGCAAAGCCCTCTCCGCGATGCCGGGAGGGCTTTTGCGTTGGCGGTCTCCAACGGCGGATCCGAGGTTCGGATGTCGCGGAGTCAATACGCAATCGCTACGTGTGACGGGGTGTCACACTCTATGCGGGTGTGATTGAAAAGAGACACGTAGAGCGTATTAGCGGCAAGGATGTAGAATTTCCTTGAACAACCTGAGCCATGATCGCCACTATCCTTCACAGTGAGTTGAGGGGAGCGTGCGATGCGTGCGGGTATCGTAGCTTATTGCGTAGGATTATCGCTGCTGCTGTCGGGCTGCAGCGATATGGCTATGGTGCGCGATGGCATTGGGATCAATCTGGGGGTCGCTGATCTGCCCGAGGCGAGCCGTCTGCAGGAAATTTATATCGGAGAAATCTGTCGTCAGGCCGGGTTGAGAGTGGCCATCCAAGGTGAATTTCTGTACTGCGAAGAAGTCGGTATGAGGCCCGCGGAGTGGATGACTTTCGTCCAGGCCGGAATGAATGACATCGATCGGCGTTGTGACGGGTATCTTGCGTGGTTGGATAACAAGAGACGCTGGCGAGAGCCGATCCTCAAGCAGTTGCACACCACCGCCGCGACGGCTGGCGCTATTATGGGCCTTACGGGAGTGGGCGCGACACCGATTGCCATCGTAGGAACTGCGTTCGGTTTCGCTCAGGATACGTTTGTCAACTACAACACCCGCCTTGTTACCGAGATAGATCACTCCGTTCTCCAATCGGTTGTGCTCGACAATCAGAATCAGTTTCGGATTAAGGTCGCCGGTACACCTGTAGATAACAGGCCGGCAGCAATCTATTTGCTGCGCAACTACTTGCGCATTTGCATGCCATTCTCGATTGAGATGAGCATCAATAACACGATGACGGTCTACCATCGTGGCGGCCCCGAAGCGCTCCGTACGGAGCCGTTGCTAACTCGACCGCCGACGGTAGCGCGGATTACCGCGGCCGTGCCACTGGCACCTCGCGACGTTGTGCGGCAGCCGGGTCGAAATCCGGATCCACCGACCGATCCTGGCTATGCCACCATTTTTGATCCCTACATCCCGAAGAGGCACACCAATACATATGTCGTCCAGTTGCAAAGCGGGCTCTGCGTGCCGGATAGTGAGATCGGAAAGAAAGGCTCGTTTACGCTTACGAAGGCGATGATCAAGATCTACAAAGCGGCTGAACGAAAAACCGGCGAAAAATTGAATGATGACGACGCCACGAAGATCCGCGAACAGGGAGGTTGTAAGGCTGGGGGTGGTCAAAACTACTTTGAAAAAAGAACTTATGATGATCCGACAAATGGCGCGGCCGCGGTCAAAGAACTAATTGCGGGCCTCCGCAAGACGCAAGCTGGAGCGTCTCTCCCCCCTGAAACGTCGTTGGATGGTGCTCGTACCACTATCCAGGCAGTCCGGAATACGGCGCCTGGGAATTCTAAATTAATGGCGTTGCCTCCCGCCCTATCGGGCCAAGTGACGCCGGACCTTCTTTCATTGCTACGAAGACCATAGGTGCCCCAATGAGATTGCAAGTGCTTCAAACCACTGACGGGCTTGATAAACCCGGGGGCAGTCCGGTTACGGACGTTTTCATCAACGAAATCGTGACCACGACCGGAGTTACGAAAGACGAGTTTGTTGAAGTTGACCTCAACAACGGGACACACGTCTGGCTGAAGTCTGACGAGCTAAAACCAGTTGATCCAGCTGCGCGGGTCGCGGCAGATCGCGCCTCCTTTGTTGTGGAATGCATCGTTCGCGAGAGGGAGCGAAATGAAATCGCTGGAACCGGCCCGTGGTTCGTCTCGGCGGATTTTCTGATTGCGCGCGCGCTGATCGAGACGACGATAGCCAATATGGCGCCTCAACCTAATTCTCTTGCGGCGGGGCCGATGCTTGTCACGCCCGCTGAGTGGGGTCGATTTCTGCAGAATGGCGGCGCGCCAACCGCAGGTCTAAAAGTCGACGACTACGATCGGTGGCTCACGCAGGTCAAGGGTGCCGCATTCACCATGTTTTCCCACGCCAAGGCGTTTAGCGACGTTCAGCAGGGGGATAATGTCGGGGCCGAAAGTAGTGCGTTTCTGCCGACCTATCTCGATATTTTCCATGCCTATTTGTTTGACAATGCGAAAGCTGCGGTCGCTGTGTTTAACGCGCGAAATGACGATGCCGCAAAAGACCGGCATATGGATGTGCTACTCGGAGGGATTCTCTCTCCAGCGGAGATTGCTACTCTGCTTTCGACTCGGGCCAAGTACCTGGGCAGTCCGGGTGTCGTAAAGACAGTGACTGAATTTATTCAGTCGACAGAGATCGAATTACGCGGAGCGCTGAAAGTCGCCCTTGATCTCATCGTCCAGCACGCGCCGGACGAATTGCCATCTGAGCCCGATGCGCCAGCAACTAAGCGCGTGGCCAAAGTTCCGACCGATGTGGCTCCCGTTCCGGCGGCGGATCCCGCCCCATTTGCCACGATCAACACTCCACTTGAGCAAATGTTCTGGCCGATCGTAACCGATGACCCCCAGGCTATGGTCGTTTCCTACTTGAGCGATAACGGGCAAGTCGTTGGCTCGTCGAGCCGCCGTTTTTTCGCCGACCGGCGAAATGGTGAACGTCATCATGTAGGCATGGACATTTTCTGTCGTGAAGGTGACGTCGTCGTCGCGTGTGCCCCGGGCAAGATCGTTGCATTTTACAATTTCTACAGGCGTCCAACGACGGGAGAGGATACGTTCGCACTGTTTGTCGCGCATGACGGTGTAGTTATTAATTATGGTGAAGTTCGCAGGAGTTCGCGTCAGGATTTTGGATGGAATATTGGAGATAAAGTGACCGCCGGCCAGAAAATTGCGCGAGTGAGCGGCACCAACATGATTCACTTTGAGACCTATGTTCCAAATACTGTGCAGAATTCAAGATGGCTCAGAGGACAGGCGAGACCAGCAAGCCTTCTCAATCCCACGATGCTGCTGCTAACCTTGGCTTCGGGCGCAAGCCGAATTGACAAGAACGGTGTTCCGTCAATCTCTAACGGAAGTGCAAAGATCAAGCCAGCAGTAGGAGACCCCCCACAAGACGAGGATCTGCTGACCTTGGCGCGAACGATTTACGGCGAAGCCCGATCGCAAAAGGAGCCCGCATCCGGGCGCCAAGCGGTTGCTCACGTTGTAATGACGCGTCTGAGAAAGAAGTGGCGTGGTGCGACCACGATCACGCAGGTGTGCCGGAGTAACAGGCAGTTCTCTTGCTGGAACGACAATGATGCAAATAAGAAAATCATTGAGGCCGCCAATCGCGGTATCAATCCGGTATTTGATCAGTGCTATACATTCGCTGAGCAGGTCGCTAACGGGCAGCTGGAGGACAATACCGGAGACGCGACGCATTATTACTCAGAGACTATTGCCCGTCCAAATTGGGCGAAGCCGCCTGCGAAGCAGACGACTCAGGTCGGCAGCCACTTGTTCTTCAGGAATGTCGATTGACTGCTGTTTGTGCCCGCTATTTTTCGATCGGCGCCTGGCGGCTGGAAGCCGCCGGGCCCTCTACTTCTTCACCACCTTGTAAATCGCATTCTCCACATCCGACGAGAAGTAGATCACCCCCGTGGCGCCGACGCCGACGCCAGTTGGAATGTTGCTTGGCAATCCGCCGGGCGCGGCCGGCAATCCGATCGGCAGGTTGGCGGCGATCTCGGTGACGGTGCCGCTCTTCGGATCGATCCGGATGAGGCGTTTGGCGCCGACTTCGGCGACGACCAACATGCCGTCCGGCCCGAGCGCGATGCCCTCGGGCATTTTCAGGCCCTTGGCGATGATGGTCTTCTCGCCGTTACTTTCGATCAGCGAGACCTGGCCGATGAAAGCCTCCGTGACATAGACGTCGCCTTTGCTGCCTGCGACCAAACCGACGGGTCTCTCGAGTCCACCAGCCAGCACCGTGCGGTCCTTGCCGTGCTCGCCGCTGGCGCGGACCAGCGACTTGCTGCCGAGCTCGTTGACGAGAATGGAGCCGTCGGCGAGCTTGATGGCGTCGTGCGGCGCCTTGAAGCCGTGCAGCATTTCCCTGGTCTTGCCGGTCTTGCGGTCGATCAGCTGCACCGTGCCGGTGAACCAGCTCGACAGGAGCACGTCGTCGCCCTTGGCGGTGGCGCTCATCGGATATTCGAGCGTCACGCCATCGGCATGCATGCGGGCCGGTTCGGAGACCTCGCCGGTGCTGCCGTCGACGGTGCGATAGGCGAAGAGGTCGGCGACATAGATGGTGTCTTTGCCACCGTCGGAGACGACGCCGATGCCGCCGGGCAGCGCCAGCTTGCCGATGATAACCTGTTTGGCGGCGCCGGTTTCCGGATCGACCTCCTGGATGCCGTTGTCGGCCATGTTGGAGACGAAGATGCGGTCCTTGTCGTCGATCGCGAGGTTGTCGAGCGAGGCCTTGAGCTGCGCGACCATTTTCTTGGCGCCGGTCTTCGGATCGACCCGCACCAATTGGCCGAGCGCGGTGTCCACCACCCAGAGATTGCCCTTGGAATCGAAATTGACCGCGGCCGGAATCTTGAAGCCGTCGGCGACCACCGTCAGTTCGGCCTTGTCGACGTCCACTCTGGCGACCTGGCCCTTGAACCACAGCGGGCCATAGAGCATGTCGTCCGGCCCGAATTCGAAGCCGTTGAGGCCGCCCATCTTCTCCATGATCTTGCGCGGCGGCTTGGCGCCCTCGACATCGATCTCATAGAGCGCGTCGCCGAGGAACACCTGGGTGGCGTAGAGCCGCCCGTCCTTGCGGAACGCGAGCGAGTTGATGCCGGGCAGGCCGGAGGCCAGCTTCTTGACCGGGCCGTCACCCTTGCGCGAATAGAGGTCGCCGGTGAGAAATCCGGTCCACGCCATGGTGCCATCGGGCGCGAACGCGATGTCGTCGGCCATGCCTTCCGGCGAGGGAATTGCGATTTTCGCGGTGCCGTTGGCGCGATCGACTTCGTAAAGCGCCGCGCCCGCGACGCTGCCGGCGAACAGCCGTCCGGTCTTGTCGATCCCGAGCCCATGGACGCCATGGAATGCCGAGCCCGGCACCAGTTTGGTGACCTCATAGGTTTGTGCCGAAGCGCCGGTGGCCAAAAGCACTGCCGCAGCCACGGTTGCACCGAATGCAAGTCTGCTCGTCATGACGCTACCTCCCGTTTTTTATTATGGAGGCGAGTATTCGTGCGCTTGTGTGGTTTGGCAAACAAAACTTGTCGGTGCGGCGCGGCTTAAAGCGTTTTCCAGCGAAGTGGACCCCGGTTCGCGCTAAGAAAACGCGTCAAAACAAAGATAGAGCCCCGTTCCGATTCAATCGGAACGGAAAAGGCTCTGGCCGCCACAAAAATGACATGCGTCAGGACATCGAGACTTCTGCTGATGTCAGCTGGCGTGCAGGTGACAGGCGACCGCGCGTCCCGGCCCAAGTTCGCGCAAGGGTGGCTGGTCGATCTTGCACACGGCCATGGCGCGCGGGCAACGGGTGTGGAAGCTGCATCCGGGCGGCGGCCGCAGCGCGCTCGGCACCTCGCCTGAAATGACAGCCCGCGGCCGGCGCGCTTCGACCTCGGGATCGGCGACCGGCACCGCCGCCATCAGGGCTTCGGTGTAGGGATGCAGGGGATTGCGATAGAGGTCGTCGCGGTCGGCGATTTCGACGAGGCGGCCGAGATACATCACGGCGATGCGCGTCGAGATGTGGCGGACTACCGCGAGATCATGCGCAATGAACAGGTAGGTCAGCCCGAGGCGTTCCTGCAGGTCCATGAACAGGTTGATGACCTGCGCCTGGATCGAGACGTCGAGCGCGGACACCGGTTCGTCGGCGATCAGAAGGCTCGGCTCCAGCGCCAACGCACGCGCAATGCCGATGCGCTGACGCTGGCCGCCAGAGAACTCGTGGGGATAGCGATCGGCCATGTCGGGCAAGAGGCCGACGGAGGCGATCAGGGAGGCGATCTTGTCGCGGGTCGCCGCCTTGTCGCCATCGAGACCATGAACGGCCAGCGGCTCGCCGACGATGTTGCGGATCGTCATGCGCGGATTGAGCGAACCATAAGGGTCCTGGTAGACCATCTGCATCCGGCGCCGCACACCCAATAGCTCGGCGCCCCGATGCGGCGCGATGTCCTGTCCCTCGAACACGATCCGCCCTGCGGTCGGCGTCAGCATCCGCAGCACGGCGAGGCCGGTCGTCGATTTGCCGGAGCCGCTTTCGCCGACGAGGCCCAGCGTCTCGCCGCGCCGGATCGTGAACGAAACGCCGTCGACCGCTTTGACGGTTGCGACCTGGCGCTGAAGGATGATGCCCTTGGTGATCGGGAAATGAACTTTCAGATCCTCGACCCGGAGGATGGTGTCGACCGATGTTTCGGGCAGTGCGTCAGACATGGGCGAAACACGCTTTGGCATGACGATCCGCGACCTGAACCAGTTCGGGCTTAGCGATCTTGCATTGATCCAGGATCGAGCGGCAGCGCGGCGCGAAGGCGCAGCCGGGCGGCAGGCTGGCAAGATCAGGCGGTTGGCCCTCGATCGGCATCAGGCGACGGCCGCCGCCGCCATCGAGGCGCGGGACGGAGGCCATCAGACCCGATGTATAGGGATGTTGCGGCCGGGCGTAGAGCTCGCGCGCCGGAGCGACCTCGACGATGCGGCCGCCATACATGACGGCGACGCGGTCGGCATAGCGCGCGACGACGCCGAGATCATGCGTGATGAGGATCAGCGAGGAGCCGGTTTCGCGCGTCACCTCTTTAAGAAGATCCAGAATCTGCGCCTGCACCGTGACGTCGAGTGCGGTGGTCGGCTCGTCGGCGATGATCAGGCGCGGCGCGCAGGCCAGCGCCATCGCGATCATGACGCGCTGGCGCATGCCGCCGGAATATTGGTGCGGATAGGAACCGAGCCGGCTCGCGGCATCGCCGATGCGGACGCGGCCGATCAGCTCGGTCGCGGCCTCATAGGCCTTCTCCCACGGCGTGCCCCGATGCACATTGATCGGCTCGGCGACCTGGAGGCCGACGGTCAGCGCCGGATTGAGCGAGGACATCGGCTCCTGGAAGATCATCGCGATCTTGTTGCCGCGAACCGCGCGGATGCCGGGATCGTCGAGCTTCAACAGATCGACGCCATCGAACAGGATCTCGCCGCTTTCAATCCGGCCGGGCGGGTTCGGGATCAGGC
>JACDAG010000249.1 GCA_013695565.1 Bradyrhizobium sp. | reverse complement strand
ACCTGATCCTGATCGAGTCGCTTCGCCATCGTCTATTTGGCCTTCGGGATCCGGCCCAGCAGATAGAACTCGGGGTTGGGTGTCATGCTGCTCAGGTTGGCCATCCGGTTCGACAGCGCGAAGAAGGCCGAGACCGCGGCGATGTCCCAGATGTCGTCGTCGGTGAAGCCATGGCCGGCCAGTTCGGCAAAATCCTGTTCGGAAACGGTGTTCGCCGCCTGGCTCACCTTCATGGCGAAGTCGAGCATGGCGCGCTGCCGCGGCGTGATGTCGGCCTTGCGGTAATTGACGGCAATCTGGTCGGCAATCTGCGGGTTCTTGGCCCGGATGCGCAGGATCGCGCCATGGGCGATCACGCAGTAATGGCACTGGTTGGCGCTCGACGTCGCCACCACGATCATCTCGCGCTCGGCCTTGGTCAGGCCGCTGTCCTTCTCCATCAGCGCGTCATGATAGGCAAAGAACGCGCGGAACTCATCGGGACGATAAGCCAGCGACAGGAACACATTGGGGACGAAGCCCGACTTCTCCTGCACCGCCAGGATGCGGCTGCGGATGTCCTCCGGCAGCTTGTCGAGGGAGGGCGTCGGGAAGCGTTTTGGTGCAGGCTGGGTCATGGACGGTTCCGGCTGGGCCGCGAGATGCGGTTTGAGGAGACAATAATGCATGGTCGGGTCAGCGCAAGGCAGGGCAGGGCAGGGCAGGGCAAAGCAAGGCTGGAGCGAGGATTGCGCGCCACCCGACGCGTATCTGAATGTTTGAAATTTGGATCAGGACTCCATCAACGTCATTGCGAGCGCAGCGACGCAATCCAGCTTTCTTTGCGCTGCCGGCATGGATTGCTTCGTCGCAAGCGCTCCCGTGCGCAAACACTTCGCGTTTGTTGCAGGCAATGACGCTGATGGATTGGTGCGTACGGCGGATTAGTCCCGTAGCCGCGGATTTCGCCCTACGGGGTTGTCACAGAAATTCTCGTGTCTCACTTATGGGGTGTAGTCCAGGGCAGTCCAGCACTGTCACCGTAATTCCCGCATTTCAGGGATTTCTAAAAACGCGTGATGCCCGGCTTTGGAATGCGTATTGATCGACATACCCGGTCTTCTTATTCCATGCTTCGGGAATTCCCGTTTCCAGTATACTGAATAGCCACGGCAGATGCGACCTGAGAACATTAACCTCGCGGTCAAGTCTAAGTTTGGGACGCAGCGCGAGCCAATGGTATCCGAAGTTGCAGTCAAGATTGGCGTGCTGTCCTTTGCACAAGACGAAGAAGGCTGGCCCCTCCACGACGTTCGCCTCAAGTCGTGGGATATCCTTTGTTCCATGCTCCGTCTCACGGTTGCAAACCTCCGGAAGCATCGCGAAGTGGACGCCTAGAGCGGGGCGACTACGCTTGTCGAACACAATTTCCACTGTTGGCCATTCTAGGCCGCTGCGGCGCTGCAGAGGAATGCAGTTCGGACCAACGGCAAAAGCACTTCCGCCCGCGTAATCGGGAAAACGGTCGAAACCTCGTTCCCGGAACACCGGCACGATTTGATCGATAACGAGAGCGACTAGATAGGCTGTGTTTTCAGGCAGCCTTTGTCGCCATTGATCGAACCGTTTAATTTGGTCTCTCGCCATAAACCCCCGCATGATCTGGATGCCGGGTTACTTACCCGATCCTGCCGCCCCCGCTCCGGCACCAGCGGCGCCCCTCGCGAGATCCTGTGCCGTGCGGGCCAAGTAATTCACTGCCAGTCTTTCCCGTACATGCTCTTCATCCGCTTTTGCGCAAACCAGGCACGAAGTTGCCCCAACCAGCGGACAGCAAAATAAAGCGCGACGAAAAAAAGAACGGCGCGAGCAATAGAGGGCAGCCCGCTTGATGGCCGTTCCGCCGGTCGCGCAGATACCAAGGCGTATCCTGGGTGTGGCGATGTTCGTGCGCCGAGGCCGGACGAGGTGCCGCGGCTCCACGGGTTGCGGGCTGTCACAGAAATTAGTCGCCGTATTCGTCCTGCAAAAGTGGCGAAAGACGGTGGAGTGACTCCGCGATCAGATTTCGAAGAGGTCTCGTTTGCCTGAAACGGATATCTCGCGAAGTTCGGCGAGCGTTCCCCGCAGTGCGCCACAGTGCCGACATTTGATGACCGTGGAAGGCGGAGCACCGTCGGCGCATTCGAAGATGATGCCGAGACCTTCACAAGTTATGCAGACGATCTGGAATCCCGAGGCTTTACCTGGCAGACGCATTTGATCTCAGCGCCTGGCGGTTGCGTCGACGAACATTTGGCTTCTTTACGGCTGCCATTTCAGCGAGGCGAACCCGCTCCCTCAATTCGTGGATAGCTGACATTTTCCTGGGAAGATCAAACTTGATCCGCCGCCCAAAAAGCGCCTCACGTTTTTGAAAATCAATTTCCTGTCCCATCGCTACACCCTCCAGCAGGACGCAACGGATGCAGCGTATACCCTGCATGAGAGAGGCGTCTGTACGTAGTTCTGCTGGGAAAAATGGGTTCCGCAACTGGAACCGCTGCGGGCAATCTCAGCGGCGCTATTCGTCTTGCTTCAACCTCCGCTCTCTCCATTGATGCTCTTTCGCATCGGGATTTGAACTGCTGAATCTCATGGCGGTGGATCACCTTCAGAGTCGCCATGCGCGCCAGGAACGTCCGCCAAAAACATCCAAGTCTGGCATGTCGATTGGATCATCAAACATGCGCAGCCACCCGAAAGCCGGCTTCACTCAACGGCGCCCGCGCTGCATGCAAGCGATCACGTAATCCTTAAGACCGATGCGCTTTTCGGCGCGAATTCCCGTCCTTGCGGCCTCTTCCTTACACCGCGCTCGCTTGGCAATCAGCCCAGGATTTTTGGCGCTGAGGCAGGCCAATCGCGAGGGACCGGGCTCATAGCTCGCACAATTTTTGCGCCGCTGCTTGCGGGTGCAGTCCAGCACTGCCACCGTAATTAAGGAAAGCCTATTCTCTTCCGGACCTAATGAATGGGTAGTTTCGGTGAAATGGGTCTATCCGCACTTCGACAACAACAGAAAATAATGCGCAGACGATTGCACCCCACAATAGGACCTTCAACGTCAAAAACTCTAGCCAGGTGAGATATACGATCCGACCGTGCTCGTTGAGGGGGTATATTGCTTCAAGAACCGGGTCCGGAAAACTACTTCGATGACTTATAAAGTAGTAGTGAAGACCCAACAAAATAACAAAGCTCTTGATAGCCAAAGCAATAAATACTGTCTCAGTCACCCGCCACATTTGCTCGCGTGCGATTGTCACTTGGTCAACGTCGTGTAGGTCATATACGCTGCATTAATTAACTCGACAGCTGGCTTCGGTCCCAACTCAACACCTGAAGGCGCGGACGACCGGTTTTGGGTCTGGCGACCTCGTAGACAGCCCGTTGGTCTCTGGATCGAAACATTGTGCGGTGTTAGCGGATAAAAAAGCGACTATCGTCGTAGTCCAAAGTCTTGCCAATGAAATGCACTTTGTCATTTTCCGACACGGCGAGGACCATTTCCATTCCATCAATGATCGAGATGTCTGACTCAATTTCAGTCCTGTCATCATAAAACCCGATCGCAGGCTGCGACTGAAGCCGTTCATTGTTCAATGCGCAATCCAGCCACATGATTGCAACTATGACCTTCGTATTGATTTTCGCCTCATGTTCTTTCTTCACCGACTCGATTCTTCTTTTCGCCTGCTCCGTGATTGCGAAAAGTGCAGGAGTTTGCATAGCTATCTCCTATTGTCGTTTAGAAGGTTACCGCCTTGAATCAATAGACTATCTATCCCGAGATGCCGAGGAGCGATGCGCTGTCCAACGTTCGTAACGACCATGATTCCACTGAAGTCATAGACGGCAACCACGTTCATATTCTCAATTTTCCATGAAGTTACAAGAGTTCCAAATCGTTGCGTCAAATTAATGCCCCGGTCAGCGTAATGCTGCGCGACCATCATTCGATATGGAGCGCAGATAGCGCTGACCTGCTTGCGTTGTAACCGGTGCGGCGGATTACGCCTTCGGCTCAATCCGGCCTACACACTGGTACGGTAGCTTACCCCATCCACGGCTTTAGAAGAAAAACGCGCCCGACCGATGCGGCAAGAAGGCCCAAAGGATGCAAAGAGCGAAATTTGCCCACGTGCACGCAAAGACCAGATCACCATATCGCGAAAGGCGGGGGTCTTCGAACCTTCGATATTTTCGAAGCGCGATAAAACCGATCAATCTCAAATCGTCTTTTTCGATCGGAGGGTTGGCTTTCCGAGTTGCGCCCACTCCGCAGGATAGGAATTCTTGAGTTCGGTATTGAGCTTGAATGTCGCCCAAATGCCGACCATCGTGATCAGGGTTATTAGAACAAGTACGTATAACGACGCTGTCATCATCCTATTTTCCCGGTCGCAGGATGGGTCGAGCTTGCGAAGCCCATCGCATGCTGCGGATTGCGTCGATGGTTTCGCTTGCATCTTCGCGGGCATGGGCTTAGGGAGCGCGGTCGTTCAACCTATCTTGCGGCTACTGCAATCGCGCCGAAGCTCCCGTCGGGTACGGCCATGAAGCATCTGCAGATTGCGTGATTGTGCAGTTGTGCCGCTGATTTGCCCGACGTGTCAAAATGTTTTTGCGGGACGTGCAAAGGCCCGGGACGCTTCAGCCTCCCCAGCGACCCTTTATTTTCAAGGGGTTCCTTACTTTGCATGGGGTTGTTTTCGATATTTTGGTTTGGAGGGCGCCGGATCGGCCTTTGGCCTGCCCCGATCGGGCCTCAGCGCAGCGGCTTCTTCAACAACGAGAAGCGATCGGGATCGAGGCCCAGCGACGGCTGCAGCATCGGCGCTTCCACCGGGCGCGGTTCCAGCGTTCGTGCGGCCGGCCGTTCGTTGATCATGGGATCGTTGGGCACGTCGCGATGCGACGTGGCGCCGCGCCAGCGGTCCAGCACGGCGCTGACGAAATGCATGTCGTGGCCGGCAGCGACCGACGGCGCGGTCGAGATGGTGGCCTCGCTGCGCGGCAGCTGGTGCACCGGCACTTCCTTGAAGCGCAGCCGCGTCGGCAGCGCCACGCCTTCACCGAAGGCCAGCACTTCGCGGGTGCCGAGCGAGGGCACGAACGACAGCAGATTGGCGGCGGCGTCCGAAACCGCCGAGCGCAACAGCGCCTGGTCGCGGTCGTTGGCAAGGCGCATTGCAAACAGCGTGTTGCACTGGGAGATGATGGTGGCATCGAGTTCGGCCGGACGCTGCGTGACGAGGCCGAGATAGACGCCGTATTTGCGGCCTTCCTTGGCGATCCGCGAGACCGCCTTGCGGGTCGGCCCGAAGCCGATATTGCGGTCGGCGGAGGCGTAACGATGCGCCTCTTCGCAGACGAACAACAGCGGCGAGACGCCGTCGCTCCAGAGACCGAAATCGAACGCCATGCGGCACAGCACCGAGACCACGGAATCGACGACTTCGGCGGGGAAGCCGGCGAGCTGCATGATGGTCATCGGCCGGCCATTGGCGGGCAGGCGGAACAGATGGCTGATGACTTCGGCCATGGTGTCGCCGCCGACATTGGCGTTGTCGAACATGAAGGTGTAGCGCGGATCGTTGCGCACGGTCTCGATGCGCGAGATCAGCTTGTGGTAGATGATGCGCGAGGAGCGGTTTTCCAGCTTGCCCATGCGCTCGTCGATCAGCGAAATCAGGTCGACCAGGCGGTACGGCACGGGCGTATCGACGGTGTAGCCGATCGATTTGGGATCGATCCGCTTCAACCCGATCCGGTCGGTGTTCTGGTACTGGGTATAGATACCCTTCGCCATCGGAATGACTTCGGCGAGAATATCGAGCTCCTCGGGCACGCCGGGGCGGCCCGCGAACAGCACGTCGACGATCTCTTCGAAATTGAACAGCCAGAACGGCAGTTTCAGGTTCCGCGGGTTGAGCACCAGCGCGCGGTCGCCGAAGCAGCGGCCGTATTCATTGTGGACGTCGAGCAGGAAGATGCGCAGGTTCGGCCGCGCTTTGAGGATTTCGTTCAGCAGCAGCGACACGCCGGTCGATTTGCCGACGCCGGTCGATCCGAGCACCGCGAAATGCTTGGAGAGCATTTCCTCGACGTCGACATAGGCGATGACCGAACGGTCCTGTTGCAGGGTGCCGACATTGATCTGGTCCGATCCGGTCGGCGCATAGACCGTGCGGAGTTCCGCATTGGTGATCAGGTCGACGGCATCGCCGATGGTTGGATAATTGGTGACGCCGCGCTGGAATTTGGGACGGTCGCCGCCGAGGATTTCCCCGAGCAGGTCGACGCCGGCGGTGGCGATATAACTATCCGAACTCGGCAGGTCCTCGCAGGATACGTCGGTAATCATGGCGACGATGGTGGAAGTTGCGCATCGAATACTGATGAAGCGGCCGACAGTGGCGCGCACTTCCGAGGTGGCCATCTGGCTAACCGCCAGAAGTCCGACCCGGGCGAGGGAGCCGCGCACCGAAATCACACGTCCGAAGGATGTCACGATGTTGAACCTGGTATGTCATGAATTGGGTCTGGCCCATTATGGGCGGCCGGGACTAGCGAAACGGTTAAACCGGCGGGGTTCCGGGTTCGCTAAATCCGGGGCATGCCGTTGAGGATCATTTTGCAAGAGGTGCCAGCCGCGGCTCGAACCCGCCAGTTAAGCAGGAAAATCAGTGCTTTCCTTCATTTGCGGGCAAGCGGGAGGCCCGCTGTGGTTTAACCTCTTGTTTACCACCTCGACGGAGAGGCTCGGATCGATGCGGGTGCCGGCAACTTCCGGCACCGAACTCGATAATGTACCAGTCCGTGCATCGCGGTAACCGATCGCTAACCGCAAGTTGTAACGCGCCTTCCACCTGTCATGCGTAACGATGTCACGCTGGGAGGGGACGAGGTGACTGTCGATAGCGGCCATTACATGCCGGGCGATTCTGTGAATCCTGCCAGGAAGGCCGGGACGGCAAAGCGCGTGGCGCTGTGTGCGGTCCTGATCGCGGCAGCGATTTTGGCTGACATCGCGACATCGGCATGGAGCGCTCGCGAACGCCTGTTGCTCGCTGTTGTCGTGATCCTCGCGGTCATCGTCGGTTTGCTGGTGAGGCGTCACCGACTGTCCGACCAGCGGCTGGCGGCCGAGCGGCGCCAGCTCAGTGTCGCCGTGAACAATATCCCGCAAGGTCTTGTTCTGTATGATGCATCGGCGCGGATCATCATCTGCAACCAGCCCTATAGAGAAATGTTCGGTCTGTCGCCGGATGTGGCGAAGCCGGGCTGCACGATGCAGCGCCTGATCCAGCATCGCAAAGAGACCGGATCCTTTGACGGCAATGTCGACGAATTCTGCGCCGCCATCATCCGCACCGTGTCGCTCGGCAAGGCGACGCGCCAGCTCACGGAGGCGCCGGGTGGCCGGGCGATCGAGATCGTCAACCGGCCGCTGAAGGCGGGCGGGTGGGTGGCCACGATCGAGGACATCACCGAGCGTACGCGCGCCGACGAGAAAATCGCCCATCTGGCACATTACGACGCGCTGACCGACCTGCCCAACCGGGTGCTGTTTCGCGAGCGGCTGGAACAGGCGCTGAAGGCGATCCGGCCGGGCGAGCAGCTCGCGGTGCTCTACATCGACATCGACGAATTCAAGAGCGTTAATGACGCGCTCGGTCATCCGATCGGCGACGAGCTTCTCAAGGGCGTGGCCGAACGCCTGCGGACCTGCCTGAAGGGCACCGACGTGGCGGCGCGGCTCGGCGGCGACGAGTTTGCCGTGATTCAGACCGCTATCAAGACACAGTCGCAAACCGCTCAACTCGTTGAGGGAATTTATTCGGCGATCAGGCTGCCGTTCGAGTGTTCGGGGCACCTGATCACCACGGATGCCAGTATCGGCATCGCGCTGGCTCCCGGCGATGGGCTGGACCTCGACCAGTTGTTGAAGAATGCCGACCTGGCGCTCTACGGCGCCAAGGGCGACGGGCGACGGACCTACCGGTTCTTCGAGGCCGGCATGGACGCCCGCGCCAAGGCGCGGCGAATCCTGGAACTCGAATTGCGGCAGGCAATATCCGATGGCGGCCTCGAGGCCTATTATCAGCCGGTGCTCACTCTCGAGGACGGCAAGATTTCATCCTGCGAGGCGTTACTGCGTTGGCGGCATCCCCAACGCGGCATGATCTCGCCCGCGGAGTTCATTCCGGTCGCGGAAGAAACCGGCCTGATCAACGAACTTGGTGGCTGGGTTCTCGACACGGCATGCGCCGAGGCCGCCAATTGGCCGTCGGAGGTCCGCATCGCCGTCAACGTCTCGCCGGTTCAGTTCAAGAGCCAGACACTGGTGC
>JACDAG010000156.1 GCA_013695565.1 Bradyrhizobium sp. | reverse complement strand
ACATCGACCCATTTGGTCTCATCCGCGATCACGATCATGCGATCAGAGGCCGCCGCCACGATCTTTTCCCGCAGCAGCGCGCCGCCGCCGCCCTTGATCAGATTGAACGCGCCATCGCATTCGTCGGCGCCGTCGACGGTGAGGTCGAGGTGGTCGATCTCGTCCAGCGTGGTCAGGGGGATGCCGCAGGCCTGCGCCTGCGCGCGGGTCATCTCAGAGGTCGGCACGCCGATGACGCGCAGGCCTTGCGCGACCTTCTCGCCGAGCAGGTCGACGAAATGCCTGGCGGTCGAGCCGGTGCCGAGCCCGAGCTTCATGCCGTCGGTGACATACTCCAGCGCACGCGCCGCCGCCTGTCGTTTCAATGCTTCCATGTCCACTGGAGTGCCTCGTGAAAATCCGCCGGTCCGGCGGGCATATCTAGCGTCGTTTGGGGGGCAGGAATAGCGGCATCGGGGGTAAATCGGGCTTATCCAACTCACTGCCATACCCACTTGCATGATGCGGTCAGGGCCGGTAGCGAATGGCAAATGACATCTCCCCGCACGCTCGTATTCGACCTCGACGGCACGCTGATCGACACCGCGCCCGACCTGATCGGCGCCCTCAACCACGTGCTCGATCGCGAAGGCATCGCCCCGGTACCGCTCGCCAAGGCGCGTAACATGATCGGCGCCGGCGCGCGCAAGCTGATCGAGCGCGGCCTCGAACTCGAGGACCGCACCATGGGTGTGGACGATATCGACCGGCTGATGAAGGCTTTCGTCGCCTATTACGCTGAACACATCGCCGATGAATCGCGGCCGTTCGAGGGGCTGGAAGCCGCCCTCGACACGCTGGAAGCCCAGGGCTTCCACTTTGCGGTCTGCACCAACAAGCTGGAATGGCTGTCCAGGCTGCTGCTCGACAAGCTGAGCTTAAGCAAGCGGTTTGCCGCGATCTGCGGCGCGGACACGTTTGGCGTTGCAAAGCCCGATCCGGTGATCCTGCAACAGACCCTGGCCCGCGCCGGCAGGCCACTCTCGGGCGCCATCATGGTCGGCGATGCCGGACCCGACGTCGGCGTCGCCCGGCGCGCAGGCATCCCGGTGATCGGGGTCGAGTTCGGCTATACCGATGTGCCCATTGCCGAGCTCAAGCCGGACCGGCTGATCGGCCATTTTCGCGAACTGCCGGCGGCGGTGAACAGCCTGATCGGAACCACGATAGCGTCATAATTGATTGATTTATATTGATTATTCAGTTCACGCCACCGCGGCATTAACCATTTCTTAACGAATCTGTCCGGCACGGTTGCAGCGCTGTTCTCACACTCCTATGGTCCCGGATTGGGGATTGTGGCGGATCGCCGCAGTTAGAGTGATGATCATGCGTGTTTTCGCGATTGCCGTCGCCGGAGCCAGCCTTGCTGGTTTGCTTGCCGGCTGCTCCTCGTTTTCCCTCGATTCATTCAGGCCGACGCCGCCGCCGATCCCGGTCCAGCTGGAATCGGTGCCGCCAGGGGCCGATGCCACCACCTCGGTCGGGCCGGGCTGCAAAACCCCCTGCTCGGTGGCGATCGCAGCCCCCGATGCCGGATTCACCGTGACCTTCGCGATGCCGAGGTTCCTGCCGGTCACGGTTCCGGTCCAGGTGATCCGCAACCCCGGCGGTGCTGGGGAGGCAGCCACGACCACCATCGAACCCAATCCGGTGATAGCTGAGTTGCAGCCCGCCGGCCCGCCGCCGCGCGCCAAACCGATGCGGCCGAAAAAGAAGAAGCCGAAGCCGGCCCCAGCAGCAGCGCCCGCCGGCTCGCCGTTCCCGAACCCGTCCGCGCCGGCGCCTGCGGCACAGCCAGCCCGCTGATCGCACCGCACCCGGCTGCGTGCGGATTGTGGGCATCTTGCTTCGTACCTATATCCCGGCTCTGATTGAAATCAGAACCGGGATATAGGTCTTTGGTTTTGACGTGTTTTCTTCACGCGAACCGGTATCCACTTCGCTCGAAAACGCTATAGGATTATATGTGACAGACGTTGCAGCGGTTCGCCGCAGGCGGCGCGTATGCGGGGCAATTTGCAAGGCAGTTTGATGAGCGGAATTTCTACCACTCCTGATCAAATGTTCCGACCGATGACCGATCCGTTCGGCCGGACCATCCGCTATCTGCGCGTCTCCGTCACCGACCGCTGCGACCTGCGCTGCTTCTATTGCATGTCCGAGGACATGACGTTCCTGCCGAAGGCCGATCTGTTGACGCTCGAAGAGCTCGACCGGCTGTGCTCGGCGTTCATCGCCAAGGGCGTGCGAAAAATCCGCCTCACCGGCGGCGAACCGCTGGTCCGGCGCAACGTGATGACGCTGGTGCGCTCGCTGTCGCGGTATCTTGGTTCCGGCGCGCTCGATGAACTGACGCTGACCACCAATGGTTCGCAGCTGGCGCGCTTTGCCGGCGAGCTGCGTGATTGCGGCGTCCGCCGCATCAACGTCTCGCTGGATACGCTCGATCCCCAAAAATTCCGCGCCATCACGCGCTGGGGCGACATCGACAAGGTGCTGGCCGGCATCGAAGCCGCGCGCGCCGCGGGCCTTGCGGTCAAGATCAACGCGGTGGCGTTGAAGAACATGAACGAGGAAGAGATTCCATCGCTGATGGAATGGGCGCACGCCAAGGGCATGGCGCTGACGCTGATCGAAGTGATGCCGATGGGCGACATCGGCGAAGGCCGCATCGATCAGTATGTACCGCTGTCATTGTTGCGCGCGCGGCTCGCCAAGCACTACACGCTGACCGACCTCGACGACGATACCGGCGGCCCTGCCCGCTATGTCCGGATCAGCGAGACCGGCGGCAAGCTCGGCTTCATCACGCCGATGACGCATAATTTCTGCGAGTCCTGCAACCGGGTACGGATCACCTGCACCGGCACGCTGCACACCTGCCTCGGCCACGAGGATGCCTCCGATTTGCGCAAGCCGTTGCGGGCCTCCGCCGACAACGACCTGCTCTCCGCCGCGATCGATCGCGCCATCGGCCTGAAGCCGAAGGGCCACGACTTCATCATCGACCGCCGCCATAACCGCCCTAGCGTCAGCCGCCACATGAGCGTTACCGGCGGTTGAAATTATCAGTGCGGATTGTGGCCTGCCCGCGGAACTATTTGCGTTCTCCCTGCGCAACTAATTGAACCCGCGTCAATTTGTCCATTTTCCGATTGACGCCGCCACAACGCACTGAAATGGTGCGGCTGCTTCACGCCAGCACGGCCGGAACAGGCCGCTGCATCCTTGAGATGCAGTCAAGACGGCGATAGCGCGCGAGTGGGGGGGAGAACTATCGTTGCAATCGCTTCAGCGAATGAGCTGTGGATCCGCGCGTTTTTCGCGCCGGAACGCGCTCGCGCGTTTGCCGCGCGGCGACGGCTCTGCGCGCCTGGCGCGGGGTGGCGACGCAATATCAATGAAGAAATCCGGCGCGCGTCGATGACGTGTCCGAGGAGAGCGTAATGAGCCCATTGTTGGCACTGAGTAACGGCATCGATTGGCTCAACGAGAAGCTCGGCGGCGTGTGCAACTGGCTGGTGCTCGCCGCCGTCGTGGTGAGCGCGGCCAACGCGATGATCCGCTACGCGTTCGGCTACAGCTCCAACAGCTGGCTCGAATTGCAGTGGTACATGT
>JACDAG010000165.1 GCA_013695565.1 Bradyrhizobium sp. | reverse complement strand
CGCTTCGCCTCGACACTGCTCGGCAGCCGGGCGGTCGCCGGCACTTTTGTGGAGAGCGCGCTCAATGCGCGCGACCGTGACGGCATCTCGATGCGCGAGGCGATGGTTACATTCGGCCTCGACCCCGAGCACATCGGCGCCGCCGCGCGAACCCGCCGCGAACTGTATGCTTATGTCGAGCTGCATATCGAGCAGGGGCCGGTGCTGGAACAGCAAAACCTTGCCATCGGCGTCGTCACCGCGATTGCCGGCGCTACCCGATTGGCGGCGAAGCTGACCGGCATGGCCGGCCACGCCGGCACGGTACCGATGGCGATGCGGCGCGATGCGCTGGCCGGTGCCGCCGAATGCATTTGCGTGGTGGAGGAATTCTGCAAGACCGACCAAGCCGGTCTCGTCGGCACCGTCGGCTATATCGACGCGACGCCCGGCGCCACCAACGTGATCCCGGGGCTGGTGTCCTTTACGCTCGACATCCGCGCGCCGACCGATCCGCATCGCAAGATGGCAGTCGCGGACATCGTGCGGCGGATCGAAGCCATTGCGAAGCGCCGCAATCTGGCGCTGCAGCTCGACGTCACCCACGAAAACCGCACCGTGCCCTGCGCGCCCTGGCTCAAGGCGCAGGTTGCGGACGCCGTCGTCGCGGAAGGTTTTGGCGTGTTCGAACTGCCGAGCGGGGCCGGGCATGACGGCATGGCGATGATCGACATCGCAGACGTCGCCATGCTCTTCGTCCGCTGCCGTGGCGGCATCAGCCACAACCCGGCGGAGCATGTCGAGACTGCCGATGCCGATGCCGGGGCAAGGGTGTTGTTGCGGTTGATCGAGAACTTCCGGCCGCGCGAGTCTGCGAAGACCTGAGTTTCGTCATTGCGAGGAGCGAAGCGACGAAGCAATCCAGAATTCCGCCCACGACTCTGGATTGCTTCGCTTCGCTCGCAATGACGGGTCGAATACCCATCGCCTTCGCTTCGTACATGACAATTAGATGACATCTCGCTCCGCGCTGTTGCGGAGAGACGAATCGATGATGCCTGGAGTACCAACGCGTAACACCAGACACGCCGGACAGTGCTCATCCCGCCCATGAACAGCCAGATTACATTTCCATCGCATCGCGGATACCGGTTTCATCAGGGGCTGTTGGCAAGCTTGGTCGCCAACGGCATTCAGGCCGTCAATTTTCTCGGTGATCGATTCCTCCGAAAATATCATTTGTCGGCCGGCATCGAAGAGCTGTACCGGCATTCGATGAATGCGGCGTTTGCCGAGAAGGAAGCCTTTCTCGTTACCGGGGCGCCGCACGCGTCTGCTTACTATCCGCGCGACTTCGCCTGGTTCTATCCCGACGTTCTCGATCCCGAGACCATCATGGATTCCCCGGACGCCGTCCGCAGGGTTCGGCTGCTCGAAAAAAGCGTCCGGCTGATGCTGGAAGCCGTTCGCGCCGGTGTCGTCACCACGACGATCGTGCCCGCCGGACGCAACCGCTACATCGGTATCAACTATTTTTCGAAGCCGTCGGATACGTTGCTCGGCGTCCTTGCGGGCCTCGAGCAATTGCTGTCTGCCGACCAGAAGCCGTCTTCGTATCTGGCGATGTCGCAAGGCGCGCATGCCGGCCGTCTGCTGCTGTCGGAATATCGCGCAGACCTGAAGCAAGCGATATCCGAACTCGCCAGGGCGTTGCAGTCGTTCGATGACAACGGTCTCACCGCGCTTCTCTGCGACATCCGTACGCCCCGGTCCGCGGCGACCGATACGCGTGCCGAACGCCGGCGGTTTGTCACCAATGCCTGCGTCTATGCGACGTTCCTGCGCGGAATCAAACTCGGGGTCATCGAGCAAACTGAGCTGGAGAAATTGCTCGGACGCGGGCTTGCCCAGTACAAGAAGGAATTGCTGGTGCTATTCGGCCGGCACGGCCATATCAGCCATTCCCTGGAGTCCCGTGCGCCGTCGCCTGTTGCGTCGATCGCGCTCGATTTCGTCAATGTGCACCAGGGCTTTTGGGATTTGAACGACGGCGGCGAACGCGCGCTGTTCGCGGCCACGACGGATTTCATCCTGGCCGAACCGCGGTTTCGAATCCCGAACACATCGCACTTCCTGGTGTCCGCGGATAATCCGCTGAACAAGCTCATTCACAAGATCGCGGCGCCGGCCTACCAGGGCCGTTCGTCCTGGCCGACCTTCAACGTCGAATTCGCCGATCGCATGCTGGACTATGATGATTGTTCCGGCACCGGGACGTACCGAGCCCATGCGCGCGCCATCTTGCGCGATATCCGCATCATGACCGAAACCCACGGTGGATATCAGGAACTGATATCCGAACATGGCCTCAAATATCGAACCTGGGCCTACCAGAGCGCCGTCGCGCACTCCTGGTTTCCGCGTTTCCTCACCGTCTGGCGGCGGGCGTTCGGGACGTCTCTGCTGGGGTATTAGCTCGTAGGATGCGGCACCGCGAGAATGCGAATTCATGTTTGCCGTCATTGCGAGGAGCGAAGCGATGACTTGTCCGCCGTAGCTCGAAGAGCGAAGGTGGAAGCAATCCATTCTTCTTTTGCGCGGCGACATGGATTGCTTCGCTTCGCTCGCAATGACGGGTCCACGACGGAATCGCAGGGTGGGCAAAGCGCAGCGTGCCCACCATTTCGTGCAAAGGCCTTCATGGTGGGCACGGCGCAAGTGCGCCTTTGCCCACCCTGCACTTTCACTCCGCCGCCTTCGCTGTCTTCCCGAACATCCGCGTCGGTGCCGGGAAACCACACGACGCGCCGTCCGTCACCTTCACCTGATCCTCCCACGGCAGCCGGAACGTGCCCGCCACCATGTCCTGCATGAACGTATACGGGCAATCCATCGCGCCGCCTTTCACCGCGACGTAGCCGCGATGCCAGAGCTGATAGATGTTGTTCTCGACGCCCCAGTGGATCCGCGCCTCGCGCACCAGGTCCGGCCGCACTTCGGCGGTGATGATCTCGTCGGCGCGGCCGGTGGTGCCGTGGGCGATGATGCTGCCGTCGAAGTGCACGATCATGCCTTCGCCCATGGAATCGAACGATCCGTCGGAGCCGCACATGCAGACGTTGGCGGTGACCATCAAATTCTGGAACGCGTTGGCCTGGTTGGTGAAGCGCCAGCTTTCGCGGATCGGCGCGGTGTAGCCGGCGGTGCGGATCATGATCTCGGCGCCTTTATAAGCGCATTCGCGCGCCATCTCCGGGAACATGCCGTCGTGGCAGATGATCAGCGCGATCCTGGCGCCCTTCGGGCCCTCGATCACGGGAATGCCGATGTCGCCGGGCTCCCATGGCTCGACCGGAATCCAGGGATGGAGCTTCCGATAATAGAGCTTGATCTCGCCGTGGTCGTCGATAATAAGCCCGGAATTATAGGGATTGCCGTCCGGATTGAACTCCATGATGGAGAAGCAGCCCCATATCTTGTTGTCGATGCAGGCCTGCTTGAAGGCGGCGACCTCGGGGCCGTCGAGCCGGCACATGATCTCGGGATTGGTGTCCATCGACAGGCCGTGCAGCGAATACTCCGGAAATACCACGAGGTCCATGGTGCCGAGGTTGCGCCGCGCCTTGCCGACCATGAAGACGATCCGCTCGGTCTGGCGCGCGAGGTCGGCTTTGGTGGCGACCACGGGCAGCTGCAGTTGAACCAGTCCGATCACGACGCCTTCCGGCGATTTGTTGAGGCCGCCAAGTCCGTTCATGTGCTCCTCCCTCGATGGTTGTTGTGGATGGATGCCCCGGTATTCAGCAACAACCATGCCAGCGAATTCGGGCGCTGCGCAAATCGGGTGCAACAAATATCCCGCCCAGCGAATGAGCAAATGCACGTCGCAAAAGCTCCGCACAGGGAATGAGCAAACCTTCTCTTGCGGCTCAACGAATTGAAAACATATCGGATTCCGTTTCCGCGAAACGCAAAGCGGTATTGTACACAATGGCACGCGGCTTGCTTTGCCTGTCGCGGGAGCACTCTCGTTCGGGGCGTGGGCATCATGGCGAACTCACAGGGGCCATCCATCGGCACGGTCGCCGCGGAGCCGGAGCCGATCGCGCTCGACTGGGCTGCTACCGCGCTCCTCATCATCGACATGCAGCGTGACTTCATGGAGCCCGGCGGCTTCGGCGAGACACTCGGCAACGACGTCTCGCAGCTCGCCCGCGCCGTGGAGCCGATTGCGGCGGTGCTGGCAGCGGCGCGCGCAACCGGCGTGCTGGTCGTGCACACCCGCGAAGGACATTTGCCCGATCTGTCCGACGCGCCTCCGGCCAAGGTCGAACGCGGCGCGCCAAGCTTGCGGATCGGCGATCCCGGGCCGATGGGGCGGATCCTGATCCGCGGCGAGGCCGGTCACGACATCATTCCCGCGCTCTATCCGCTCGACAGCGAGATCGTGATCGACAAGCCGGGCAAGGGCGCGTTCTACGCCACCGAACTCGGCGACGTCCTGGAGAAATACGGCATCGAGAATTTGCTGGTGTGCGGCGTCACCACCGAAGTCTGCGTCAACACCACGGTGCGCGAGGCCAATGACCGCGGCTATCGCTGCGTCGTGCTGGCTGACGGTTGCGCATCCTACTTTCCCGAATTTCACGAGATGGGCCTGAAGATGATCAAGGCCCAGGGCGGCATCTTCGGTTGGGTTTCCAACTCGGCCGCGGTACTGGAGGCACTTTCACCGGAGATTTCAAAAGCAGCGGGGGCATGACGATGAGCACGAGCATGACGGGAACGGCAGGCAAATCCGAATTCAAGCCGGCATTATGGACGCCGGGCGACTGGAACGCGTTGTTCGGTTTCGGCACCAACATTCTCGTCAACATGCTGGTGCTGACCGGGCTGTTGCGCTTCGTGCTGAAGATGCCTGACAGCCTGGTGTTCGGCCGCATCCTGCCCGCGCTCGGGCTGATGATGTGCCTCTCCACCTTCTACTACGCCTATCTCGCCTACAGATTGGCGCAGAAGACCGGCCGTAGCGATGTCTGCGCGCTGCCGTCGGGCGTCAGCGTGCCGCACATGTTCATTGTCACCTTCGTGATCATGCTGCCGATCACGATCAAGACCGGCGATCCCATCAAGGGCTGGTCGGCGGGTCTGGTCTGGGTGTTCTTCCAGAGCTTTATTCTGATGATCGGCGGCTTCATCGCGCCCTATATCCGCGAAATCACGCCGCGAGCGGCGCTGCTCGGCACGCTGGCCGGCGTCTCCGTCACCTTCATCTCGATGCGGCCGGCGCTCGAAATGTACATGACGCCGCAGATCGGCCTGGTGTGCTTCGCCATCATCCTGGTGAGCTGGTTCGGCGGCGTGAAATACTGGAAGAACATGCCCGCGGGCCTCGTCGCCATTGCGGTCGGCATGATCATCGCCTGGGGCTCCAACCTGTTCGGCCTCGGCATTGGCGGCCTCAGCCTGAAGGGCGTCGGTGATGCCTTCGCGAGCTTCGGCTTCTCGGTGCCGCTACCGGCAATCGGCCAGGTGTTCTCCGGTTTCGAATTCCTCGGCATCATCCTGGTCACCGCGATCCCGTTCGGCATCTACGATCTCGTCGAAGCCATGGACAATGTCGAAAGCGCGGAAGCGGCCGGCGACGAGTACCCGACCACGCGCGTGCTGACCGCCGACGGCGTCGTCAGCCTGATCGGTTGCCTGATGGGCAATCCCTTCATCAACGCCGTCTATATCGGCCATCCCGGCTGGAAGGCGATGGGCGGCCGGATCGGCTATTCCGCCGCGACCGGCCTGATGGTGGTGGTGTTGAGCTGGTTCGGCATCATCTCGGTGCTGCTGGCGCTGGTGCCTGTGGTCGCGATCTCGCCGATCCTGCTTTATATCGGCATGCTGATCGGTGCGCAGGCGTTTCAGACCACGCCGATCAAGCACGCGCCCGCCGTCGTACTGGCGCTGACGCCGCACCTGGCCGCCTGGGCCAAGCTGCAGATCGACACCATGCTCGGCTCGACGCTGGCGGCGGCGCAAGCCGTCGGCGGCATGGCCGCGGACAAGGTCGGTGCGGTGAAGACCGCGGCGGTCGCCGCATTGCCGCAGCAGGGTGTGCTCTATCACGGGCTCGACATCATGGGTGGTGGTTCGATTTTGGGCGGACTTATGCTCGGAGCGATCGGCGTGTTCGTGATCGAGCGTGATTTCAACAAGGCGTCAGCCTTTGCGCTCATCAGTGCCGTCTTGACCTATTTCGGCTTCATGCACGGCGAAGCCGTCGGCATCGGCAGCGGGTACGGTGTTACACCGAGCGTGGCGCTCGCCTACCTCGTGGTGGCCGGCGGCCTGTTCGCGCTGACGAAGACCAGTGAGAGCGTGAGCTACAGCTCGCATACGGATATGCACGCTGCGGCACCTGCGGAATGAGGTGTTTCGTTTAACCGCCCTTGAC
>JACDAG010000160.1 GCA_013695565.1 Bradyrhizobium sp. | reverse complement strand
GTTCTGGCGGTCCAAAAGCTGCGCGTTCAGATATTCGAACAGCGCCAGCACCATCCCTTGCTTGGAACCGAAATGATAGTGGATCTGGCTCAACGGGACGCCGGCGGCCGCCGCGACGTCGCGGGTTGACAAGCCCGCATAGCCATTCTGGCGCAACACTTTCTTGGCGGCTTCGAGCAGCGTGGTGCTGGTCTCGGCCTTCTTCTCAATTTTCTTCTCGATTTTCCTGGCCGTTGCGCGCGCCACGATGAAGTCTCCCTGCTGCGGTCACGAGTCACCATAATTCGGTCGACCGACCGAGTCAATATTTTTGATCCGTAGCTCACGATCTTGTGCGTAGCCATGGCCCTCTGGCGCCAGCTCGGACGCTGGCCTATCGTCCGCCGATGCGATTGAAATCAAGTATCTGGGTGGCGGCCTATCTGCGCCGTTGCCAAACCGAGGGCATCTTCGGCGCTGTGCGCCGGCGGGGTGCCGAAGAAGCCGGTGCGGTGTTCGTCAAGGTGGCCCACCTCGACGGCAATGCCATGCTGTACGGGCCCGCGCCGCAGACCGTCTATGACGAGAGCCGGCCGGCCGAGCGCCTGTTCGTGCCGGCGTCGCCGCAGCCGGTGCCCGAGCAATCCGTGGAAGACCGCCTTGCCAAGGAAGTCAGGTTCGATCCCGACACCTGGATCGTCGAGACCGAGGACCGGGCAGGGCGGCATTTTCTCGATCTGGCCAAAGGCTGAGCCAGGGCTTAAGCCAAGGCCTGAGGCCCCCATTGTTACTTTGCATGGGGTTGTTTTCGATATTTTCGTTTTAGCGCCCCGAACCCTCGGTGCCGATGCGCACTTTCGGCGCGCTGCCGGGCTGTACCGCGGGCCGCGTCTGGGACGGGGCGGAGCGGGCGCGATTGCGTTCGTCGTCGTAGAGCGCGGCGCGATATTTGGCGCGGGTGACCGCCATGGTCGAGCCGCGCCACGCCGCCAGCATGACCAGCGCGGATCGTTCGGTCAGCCGGTCATAGAGCCGCGACAGCCGATAGACATTGTGCACCGAGGAGCCGAATTCCGGATTGAGGAACATCAAGATCCGCTGGAAAGCCGCGCTCGGCATGTCGAGCGCGCGCGCCGCGCACGCCAGCGGCTCGCCGCCGGGGTCCTTCACCACCTGGGTGGCGATCCGCGTCGGCAGGATCAGCGCTTCACCGATCTCGAGCGCGAAGCTGTCGCTGTCCTCGGCAAACGCGGCCATCTCCAGCGTTTCGATCGCGCGTTTGGCGCGCGCCGCCGGAATCCGCGCTGAGGCCTTCAGCGGCGTCTCGTTGAGATTGTGCAGGATCTGCGCGCGTTCGCCGGCATTGGCCGCAAAGAATATGTCGCTGATTTCAGCGGCATCGTTCGGCCGCATCGCCAGGCTGGAGGCCATCCGCAGTTCCGCTTCCGTGGGCACCCGGGCCGGTGCCGGTTCGGGCGCGGCGGTGATCGGCGGCGCGAGCGGCATCTTCTGGCCGGGATGGGCGCGGCGCAATCCGAGCTTGTTCATGATCTCTGGAGGCGTCGCCGGATAGACCGCAAGCCGGGCGCGGACCGCGGCGCGGGTGGCGTCGTCGACCTGGTCGATCAGGCGTGAGCTCAATTCGACGAACTGCCGTTCCTCGTCGGCGGAGTGTGCACTGGCCTGGACGTAAAGGTCGGTCAGCACGCGCAGCAAAGTGGGGCGGATATCGACGCCCTCGCGACGGGAGAGCGTCATCAGCCCGTCGAAGCCCGGAAATAATGGTGCTGCGGTCATGTCAGGTATACGCGACTTGGAAATCCCTTTGGCCGAGCCTACGCGGGGCGCTTTAAGAGCTGGTTAAGGAAAACAACCCGTGAAAAGTTGCAGCGGTTTTTACGGGTGTTGCATAAACCACAGTGGCCAATCCCTTAACCGGCCCGGGCGGGGATTAAGATGCCGTTAACCACGTTCTGTTCTGAATGATGGCATGTCGCCGGCCAAATCATGGTCCGCGCGGCAACCAGAGAGAATGGGAACATGGGCACCATCATTGAATTTCCGGCTGATGCAGCTTCGCGGCGGCCTGCCCTGGATGGCGCTTCGTGCGATGGCATGGGAACCGTACTGATCCTTCCCGTTGTCCGGATCGAACGTCCAACCGACGAAAGCGGCGGACGCGGACCGGAAGAAGGTACAGCTCCCGGCCGCCGTCGCCGTCGGCGCCCCTGACAACGGACGTTTGAAATGCCGGAGATGTGCCATCCGATCCGGACTGCCGGGCTTCGGTCACTCCCGGCTCTCATACTTATCCTGATTGGCGCAGCCCTCGGCGGCTGCAGTGGCGGCGATTTCGGCCGCACCCGCGGCGATTTCCGCAACGACGATATGCATCGCTGGCTCGGCGCCGAGGTGACCGGCAGCGTCGGCCTCAAGCCATCGCATTTCCAGCTCACCGAAAACGAACGCCAGCTTCGCGATCTCGCCTATCCCCTGATCGAGCCGCCGCACTCGCGGCCGGCCTGGAAGAGCGTGTTCGGCGATTACCAGCCGCTGCCCTCGCCATGGCGGCAGAAGGTCGTGTTCGATCGCACCACCTATGGACGCGCTTTGATCGACGAGCCGCACCGTTCGCACACCTCGCGCTACCAGCAATTGATCGAGGACGTGCGCAACGACATCACGCGGTTCGAGCCGTTCTTTGCCTCCGCCATCCGCGTCATCGAACTCGACCGCAAGCGCAGTGCCAGCCTCAAGATGGTGCAGGAACTGTCGCCGCGCGAACAGGCCGATGCGGTCGCCCGCATGGAAGAGAACACGCTAATCGTGCAATGGGTGCAGCAATGCCTGGAGCGGCGGATCTCCTCCTATCGCTGGGCGCTGGAGCGGCTGGTGATCCAGGCGCCGGACGGGATCGCCGCCGATGCCGACCGCCTGATCGGCGAACTCGCCGCCCAAACCGCCAATCCGCCGGTGGCCGCGCAACCCGTGATCGGGCATGCCGTGACGGTGAAGGGCTAGCCCCGGACGGATGACCTTTAGTTCCGGCCCATCCACAGCGTCCGGCCTTCTGACAGCTCCGGTAGTGTGACGGACCGAAACCCCATCTTACCCCAGAAGGCCATCGCCCGCGCGTTTGCCCGGTTGACGGCCACGTGCATTGCCGACGCGCCACGCTCGTTCGCCAGTCGCAGCCACGCTTGAAAGAGCCGCGTCCCCGCGCCGCGCCCCTGAAGTCGCTGCGCGAGGTTCAAGTGAACGTGAGCCGGGAATTCCCGCGAGATCTGTTCGGGTACGCGCTCAGGGTTGTGAATCATGGATATTCGTCGTTGATCGGGGGCCCCACCTACGCGCACCTCCGGGCAGGGCATGGGATACTGTCGACGTAGCTGGGGCCACCAACTTCGTTCCAGGCGCGCTTCCCAGGTCACGGTATCGACGGCACCGAGAACGAAGCCGCCCACGCCTTCTTCGTCGGCAGCCACCATTACAAGATCAGGTTCGAGCGCAGCATATGGTGCGGAGTAGATGGAACCGACGATGTGTCTGTCATGGTAAAGGCGTGAAGCATCGGTGCCCGCGTCTGCTGTCGCAAGCGAAACGGCGTAGAGAGCTTCAAGATCGCCCGGCGCGTATGGCCGCAATGTCAGCATCTACCCCATTCCCGGCTTGAGCTTGATGGGCCACGAAATACCGAAAGGACACCTTCCGGTCAGATATTATCCGCTAGCGCTTGCCGGACGGCGCCTTCGCCGGCGGCGCTTCCGGCTGTCTGGCTGGCGGCGGCGGCGCTTCGGTTTGCACTGTGCAGCGCGAGGCCGCTAGCGAAGCCTGCGCCTGCGGCATCAGGCCGGGCTCGGGCGCCAAGGCCTTCAGCACGATCAATCCGGTTGTGGTCGGGGAGTCGATGATCAGCCGGTCGGCGGCGGTGACTTCCTCGTCCTCCGGCAACTGCCCGTGTTGCTCCTCGGTCATCAGGTCGAGCTCGATCACCTTGCGGCCGGCCGAGCGGTCGTTGATCGCGTAATAGGCGACCTCGTTGCGCGTATAGAACGACACCGACGTATAGGCCTGGCTGACCGGCACCGTGAGCTTCAGCGCGCCGCCCGACAAATCGTAACGGCAGATTGCGATCGCAAACGCCGGGTCCATGAACGGCATCGGCGCGTTGTTGGGATCGGCGAGCGCGAGCGGCGTCACGGCGTTGACCCGGGTCATTGGCGTCAGCCGCGAATAGGCGTCCTGGGTCGCGATCCGCGGCAGCGCCAGCACGCTGACGAGATGCACCACGCCGCCCAGCAGCACACCCGCGATGATCGTGAACAGCAGCCGGATCATGGGCAGCCCACCGTCGTGATCGAGGGCATCGGCGCGTCGCGCTGGGTCCGCGTCGCGACCCCAACCGGCGTATCGTACAGCCGCAGCATCAGCGCGTAACGCTCGATGCCGCCGGTCGGCAGCCAGTTGCCGGCGCGCGAGCGCGAGGCGACACGGATCTCGAAGGCGCCGTCGGAGCCGCGGATGATTTCCTGGCTGGTGAAGCCGTAGCGTTGCAGCGAATTCGCCACCAGATGTCCCTTGCGGTCGAACAGCGTCAGCGTCCAGAACCGCGCCGCCGGCGTCACGCCGCTGACCACCACGTCGCAGCGGCCGTCGAGCGGCTTCTTCTTGTCGTCTGACGTGGCCGAGAACGCGATGCCGTCGCCGGTGCCGATCGGCAATTCACCGCTGCGGGCGATCGAGGCGCGCGAATAGGGATCGACCTCGGCGGTGCCGCTCTTGGGCCGCGCCGTCCACGATCCGATCGTGAGCGTGCCCAGATCAGTGCCACGCGTCGCCGTCATGTAGGTCGATCCGAGACCGACGACGGTAGCCAGCGCAAGCGCCAGCAAAGTGATGAAGATCAGCCGCACAGGCCAGTGCTCCGCAAACTCACCGCACTAGTTCTTCCGCTGTGCCGGCGCAGGCTGGTCGCCGGCGGCCGCGACGTAATTGTCCGGGAAGGCTAGCGTGCTTGACGATGTCGACTTGCCCGGTTTGGCGGGTTCCGTGGCCGACGTCTTGCCTGCGGTCTTGCCGGCTTCGTCGAGCAGCTTCTCGACGCGCACCAATATATCGGCGCCGCGCTTGGTCAGCACCGGCGGCGGTCCCGGCTTGGTCTCGAGGATCTTCGGCGCGCCATTGGCGGCGACGTTGGCGGGCTGGGCGGCCGGCGGCAGTTTCGTGCCCATGCCGATCCCTGCGATTTCCTTCACCTCCACGCCCTGATGGGCGATGACCATGATGTCGTGCCAGGTCTGCGCCGGCAGCGAGCCGCCGGTCATGCGGTTGGTCGGCGAGTAATCGTCATTGCCGTACCAGACCGCGCAGGTGAAGTTGCCGGTGTAGCCGACGAACCAGGCGTCGCGATAAGCGTTGGTGGTGCCGGTCTTGCCGGCGGTCGGAATGCCGTCGAGCGCAGCACGCCGCGCGGTGCCTTCGCTGACGACGTGGCTCATCATGCCTGCCATGTCGGAGGCCACCGAGGCCGGGATCGCCTGCACCGGTTTCTTGCCGTCGCGGTCGAAGCGCCAGACTAGGTCGCCGGCACCGGTCCGCACTTCCAGCACCGAATGCGGCTTGACCGACTTGCCCTTGTTCGGGAAGGTCGCATAGGCCACCGCGTGTTCGAGCACGGTAACTTCGTCGGAGCCGATCGGCATCGACGGCGTGTCCGGCAGCGGCGCCGTGAGGCCGAAGCGGCGCGCCACTTCGGTGATCTTGACGCGGCCGGCCTTGGCCGGGTTCGGCGATTTGCCGCCGAGCGCGATCGAGATCTTCACTGGCACCACGTTGATCGACCGGGTGATCGCTTGCGTCAGCGTCACCGAACCGGAATAGGAGTGGCCATAATTCTGCGGACACCAGTTGCCGATGCAGACGGGACCGTCGACTATTTTCGAGTTCGGCGTGAAACCGTTGAGCAAGGCGGCGGTGTAGACATACGGCTTGAACGATGACCCGGGCTGGCGCATCGCGTCGACCGCGCGGTTGAACTGGCTGGCGCCATAGTCGCGGCCGCCGACCATGGCGCGGACGCCGCCGTCGAGGTCGCCAACGACGGTCGCGGCCTGGGTCGCATGATAGTCGCGGCCGAACTGGCGC
>JACDAG010000151.1 GCA_013695565.1 Bradyrhizobium sp. | reverse complement strand
ATCGCGGAAATCGACCAGCCTCCACCTGTCAATCCGAGCAAGCCATGGCCCAAGTTCTCTGCTAATCAGCTGTGGTTCAACTATGTCTGACTTTTCCCGGGACAGCCCTGCGAAGAGCGGGGCGAGGGAGAAGGAACAGGGAGGATTTATGATGCGGCTTGCGACCATTACTACTGCAGCCATTCTGATGAGCGCAACGCTGGCCAACGCCGCCGAACCGATCGCGTTGCGCGATATGGGCTCGTTCCATGTCGGCGGGCGGCTGGTGGAGATTTCCGGCAAGCCGGTGAAAGAGGTGACGTTCACGCCGGGCGGCGTGCCGGCAAAGGTCGATCCGAACGGCACCTATCAGGTCGAGCAGATGTACGTGCAGTATTTCCTGCCCGCCGTTGAGAAGGGCGGCTATCCACTTCTGATGTGGCATGGCGGCGGCCTGACCGGCGTCACCTATGAGACCACGCCGGACGGACGCGAAGGCTGGCTGAATTATTTTCTGCGCAAGGGCTGGGCCGTGTATAATTCGGATGCCGTCGAACGCGGCCGCGCCGGCTGGGCGCAATATCCTGACATCTTCAAGGGCGAGCCGGTGTTTCTGACCACCGCCAATCCGTTCGAACGCTTTCGCATCGGCGGTCCGAACTCCTACGATCTCGATCCGGCCAAGCGCAAGCCGCTGCCCGGCAGCCAGTTTCCCGGCGACGGCTATGACAACTTCACCAAGCAGAACGTGCCGCGTTGGACCACCACCGATGACGCGATCATTGCCGCCTATATCGCCGAGATCGACCGCGTCGGTCCCTCCATCATCCTGTTCCACAGCCAGGCCGGCAGCTTCGGCTTCAAAGTGGCGCAGGCGCGGCCCGACAAGGTCAAGGCGCTGATCGCGATCGAGCCCGCCGGCGTCGGCGATCCCGCCAAGGTCGATGTGCTCAAGAACATCCCGACACTGATCGTCTATGGCGACTACATCGAGCAGGACTCGCGCTGGCCGAAGATCCGCGCCACCGGTGTTGCCTTTGCCGACGGCATCAAGGCCGCCGGCGGCAGCGTCGACGTCGTCGATTTGCCGAAGGCCGGCATCAAGGGCAATTCGCACATGATGATGATGGACAAGAACAATGCCGAGGTCGCGGCCCTGATCCAGAAATGGCTCGAGGGCAAGGGCCTGACCAAGTAAGCAACGCATCAGGGAAACGAGCACAGCGCAATGCACGGAACGAGAATCCTGGAGGAGGCGGACCGGCTGATGACGGTCTGCAATTCCTGCCGCTATTGCGAGGGGCTTTGCGCGGTGTTTCCGGCGATGGAAATGCGCCGTTCGTTTTCCGACGGCGATCTCAATTACCTCGCCAACCTCTGCCATAGCTGCGGCGCCTGCTACACCGATTGCCAGTTCTCGCCGCCGCATGAATTCAACGTCAATGTGCCGCAGACGCTGGCGATTGCCCGGAATGACTCTTACGCCGCTTACGTCTGGCCGGCGACCTTCTCCGGCGTCTTCGTGCGCAACGGTCTCGTCATCAGCCTGATCGCCGCGCTCAGCGTCGCCGCCTTCATCTTCGGCTTTGCCGCCTTTCACGACCGGCAAGTGCTGTTCGGCGTCCATACCGGCCCGGGCGCGTTCTACAAACTGATGCCGCATAACGCGATGGCAGCGCTGTTCGGGGCGGCGCTCCTTTATGCGATCGTGGCGCTGATGATGGGGGTACGCGCGTTCTGGCGCGATATCGGCGAACCCGTCGGCATGCGCGCCGACGCGGGCTCGATTTGGCAGGCGATCCGCGATGCCGGAGAGTTGCGCTATCTCGATGGCGGCGGCGTCGGCTGCTTCAACGAGGACGACCGCCCGACCGACCGTCGCAAGATCTATCACCACCTCACCTTCTACGGTTTTGGACTGTGCTTTGCTTCGACCTGCGTCGCGACGCTGTATCATTATTTTCTGGCGCGCGAGGCGCCTTACGCGTGGTGGGACCTGCCGGTGGTGCTGGGGACGCTCGGCGGCATTGGCCTCCTGATCGGGCCCGTGGGCTTGCTCGCCGAGAAATGGAAGCGCGATCCCGTGCTGGTCGACGAGACCCGCATGGGCATGGATGTCGCCTTCATCGCGATGCTGTTCCTGACCAGTCTGACCGGCATGGCGCTGCTGCTGCTGCGCGCAACGCCGGCGATGGGGCCGCTACTCGCGCTGCATCTCGGCGTGGTGTTCTCCCTGTTCATCACCATGCCCTATGGCAAGTTCGTGCACGGCATCTACCGATTCGTCGCCCTGGTGCGCTATGCGCGGGAGCGGCGGATGATGGGGCATGTTTAGTCTCCGACCTCGTCATTGCGAGCGAAGCGAAGCAATCCATAGCGCGGCGTAGCGGATAGATGGATTGCTTCGTCGCGTTCGCTCCTCGCAATGACGGGGTGGGATCCAGATGCGCATCCGCAATCTCGCGGCGCTGATCGCGATTTGCCCCCGGCTTCCGGCCTCGCTCGTTGAGCTACGGCGGACAAGTCGCCGAGGCTCCGCCGGGCGCGGCCGTCGGGCTCTTTTGCGCCATCCCCGATCGAAGCCAAGCGCCCATCAGGTTCCCTCCCGGGAACAGAAAGAATTTTCGGCAAACCGCCTACCCTTTTACCGCCCGTTCAGAAAATACCCGTAAATCTACCGCGGCGGGACGGCCTCGGCTCTGAACGAGCCAATGGACGTCCCGCTTCGTGCATCCGAGGTCGCGAATGGCCGAGGAGCTGCCTTCCAAGCTGACAAAGATCAGCGGCCGCTCAAACTCTTCCCATTTGCTCCCCCAAGGATCCATCGTGCCTGTTCAGGATTTTCTCAGCCAGCGAGCGGTGAATGTCGTGGTCGGCGGCAGCTACACGCTGCCGAACTGGTATGACCCGCAAGGCAAGCTTCGCACCTTCGCCTGCCGCACCACGCGCGTGTCGCCGTTCCGGATGGTCGTCGAAGTGCCCGTGGTCGGCAAGGTCGGCGACCGCCTGACGTCGTATTTTCGCGACTTCGGAAAATTCGAGGGCAGTATCAGCGATACCATGGATCGCAGTTTTATGCTCGAGCTGGAGATGACGCGGGAACGGCGCGAAAGACTCTCGGACATGCTTACCTGGCTGGAGAAGAAGCAGAAGAATCCGGCGC
>JACDAG010000147.1 GCA_013695565.1 Bradyrhizobium sp. | reverse complement strand
AGCTTGGCCAGTGCCTCGACGTTGGTATTGGCGGTCAGCGCCTCGACCTGGTAGCGGTCACGGTCCCCGCGCAGCAAATCCATGGTGCTGTCGCCGATCGAACCGGTCGCGCCCAGCACCGTGACGGTGCGCACGGCTGACGTCGCAGCCTTGTTGTTACGCAATGGAACTGCGCTCATTTTTTCACCAAATCATAAGACCGCGGCCGACGCCATCGGCGCCACCCCGCAGGAACCCAAAAAGCGCCGCCACAGCGACGGCTGCGACAAATCCATCGAGGCGGTCCAACAGGCCGCCATGGCCGGGAATGATCTGGCTGGAATCCTTGACGCCGAAGCGCCGCTTGACGGCGGATTCGAAGAGATCGCCGAGCTGAGACACCACGGAAAGAACCCCTGATATCATCAACAGCGGCCCGGCTTTCCCGAGATCCAGCACCGCGAAGGCGACCGCCACCGCAAGACTGGCGACCAGGCCGCCGATGGCGCCTGCCCAGGTCTTCTTGGGGCTGACCCGGGGCCAGAGCTTCGGTCCGCCGATGCCGCGGCCGGCGAAGTAGCCGCCGCTGTCGGTCACCCACACGATCACGAGCACGAAGACCAGCGCGGCAAAGCCTTTGACGGGATCGAGGCGCAGCAGCACCGAAGCAATCTCTGCCACCGCGGCATAGAGGAATCCGACCGCGCTCCAGTTTCGTTGCGCCGGGGTGATCAAGGCGACCGCCAAGAGACCGACCCCGAGCACCACCAGTGCGGCATCGATCCGTCCGACGGCGAGGCAAAGCCCGGCCAGCGCGAGGGCGACAACGCCCGATGCAACCACGCGCCTGTCGGCGGCGCGTCCGACCACCATCAGCCATTCGACATAGAGGCCGATCGCCGCCAACGTCACCAGCGCGGTCCACAGCCAGCCGCCAGCATAGGCGATCGCGATGGCAAGCGGGATCAGCACAGCGGCCGCGATGATCCGCGTCGAGAGATTGCGCGAATCCGGTTCGGCAGATGCCGCCGGCGCGGCCTTGCCCTCGGTCACGATCCGGTTTTCGCGGCCAGACCGCCGAAACGGCGTTCCCGTCTGGCGTATTCGGCGATCGCGCTTTCGAGCGCGGCCTTGTCGAAATCCGGCCAGTGGATCGGCACGAAGACGAGTTCGCTGTAGGCCGCCTGCCACATCAGGAAGTTCGACAGCCGCTGCTCGCCGCTGGTGCGGATGATCAGGTCGGGATCGGGAATATCCGGCGCGTCGAGATAGCGGCCGAGCGCGTCGGAATCGATCGATGCGGGATCGCGTTTGCCTTCGGCCACTTCACGCGCCAGCCGTTGCGCTGCGTTGGCGATTTCCTGGCGCGATCCGTAGTTGAATGCGACGACGAGATTGAGCTTGGTATTGGCGCGCGTCAGTTCTTCGGCCTCGTTCAGCAGCGCGCAGATGTCCGGCTCCAATCCCTCACGTTCGCCGATCACCCGCACCCTCACCCCGTCGCGATGCAGCGTTGCCAGATCGTTGCGGATGAAGCGGCGCAGCAGGCCGAAGAGGTCGCCGATTTCGCTCGCCGGACGCGACCAGTTCTCCGAACTGAACGAGAAGATCGTCAGATAGAGCACGCCGAGTTCGTGAGCGGCACGAACGACGCGGCGCAGCGCATCGACACCGCGGCGATGGCCTTCCGCCCGCGGCAGGCCGCGCGCGGCTGCCCAGCGCCCGTTGCCGTCCATGATGATCGCCACATGCAAGGGACCGGTTCGATCCGGTCCTTCGGTTGCGGGGGCGGCGGCGTTCGGCATCTTTAAATTTCCAGCACCAGTCCCAAAGTTGATCGCGAGTCCGATCTCAAGTTTCGATCATAAGGCCCTAAACGGTAAGGATTTCTTTTTCCTTCGCGGCCAGCAATTGATCGATCTCGGAAATCATCCCGTCGGTCGCCTTTTGCACGTCATTGGCCAGGCGCTCCTGGTCGTCCTCGGAGATTTCGTGGTTCTTCTCGAGCTTCTTGACGGTATCAAGCCCGTCGCGACGGACATGGCGGACCGCGACCTTGGCCGCTTCGGCGTATTTATGCGCGACTTTCACCAGTTCCTTGCGGCGCTCCTCGTTGAGTTCCGGAATCCGCAGGCGCAGCACCTGACCTTCGGTCGCGGGTGAGAGGCCGAGGTTGGAATCGACGATCGCCTTCTCCACCGCCTTGACCATGGACTTGTCCCAAACCTGGACCGACAGCAGTCGCGGCTCGGGCACGCTCACGGTCGCGAGCTGGTTGAGCGGCATATGCGTGCCGTAGGCATCGACCTGAACAGGCTCCAGCATGGACGCCGCCGCGCGGCCGGTGCGCAAACCACCCAGTTCATGCTTGAGCGACTGGGTCGCGCCCTGCATGCGGCGCTTCACTTCGTTGATGTCAAAACCAGGTGTGGGCATAACGCTCTCCCCTCCTCAGAAAACCATCCGCCGGCATCATCAGGCCCGCGGTTCGACATGGCACCGTCCGTTCAGCCGGCGACAACCGTGCCGTGGCCGGTGCCGCGCAGCATGGCGCCGATCGAACCCGGCTCGGCGATCGAGAATACGATGATAGGCAGCGAAGTCTCGCGGGCAAGCGCGAATGCGGTCGCATCCATCACCTTGTAACCACCTTCGATCGCCTGAGAATGCGTCAGGCGCTCGAAACGCTTGGCGGACGGGTCTTTTTTGGGGTCGGCACTGTAGACGCCGTCGACATTGGTGGCCTTCAGCACCGCCTGCGCCCCGATTTCGGCCGCCCGCAGCACGGCGGTCGTGTCGGTCGTGAAGAACGGGTTGCCGGTTCCGCCGCCAAGCAGGACGATTCGTCCCTCGGCGAGATATTTGTGCGTTGCACTGCGGGTGAACAGTTCGGAAATCTCGGGCATCACGAACGCGGACAGGGTTCGCGCCGGCGTCCCCTTGCGTTCGATCGCAGCCTCAAGCGCCAGGCAGTTCATCATGGTGGCAAGCATGCCCATGGTGTCGCCGGTGGGGCGCGACACCCCGCGCGAGGAGACTTCCACGCCGCGGACGATGTTGCCGCCGCCGACCACGACCGCCAGTTCGACCCCGAGCTGGCGCGCCGCGATCAGATCGTCGGCAATGCGGTCCACGGTAGGCTGGTCGATGCCGAAGGACTGGCTGCCGGCGAGATATTCGCCCGAGAGCTTGATCACGACGCGACGATAGACCGGCTCAGCCATAGCTTATCGCTTCCTTCATTCCGCGCAGGCAATTTCCGGCGCAAAGCGCCGGAACAGCGTCAACCGCGGTTACTTCTTGCCGCTGACGGCCGCAACCTCGGCTGCGAAATCGGTTTCCTGCTTTTCGATTCCCTCGCCGAGAGCATAGCGCACAAATCCGGTAATTTTCACGGGCGCACCGACCTTGCCTTCGGCTTCCTTTACCGCCTGGGCGACCGACTTGCCCTTTTCGTCATGGATGAACGCCTGCTCCAGCAGACAGACTTCCTTGAAATAGGTCTTCAGACCGGACTCGATGATCTTCTCGATCACGTTCTCCGGCTTGCCCTGCTGGCGGTACTTGTCGGCCAGCACGTCCTTTTCCCGCTTCACGGTCTCGGGGTCGAGGCCGGACGGATCGAGCGCCTGCGGGTTGGTCGCGGCAACGTGCATCGCGAGCTGGCGGCCGAGGGCTGCGAGCTCGTCGGTCTTGCCGGTCGATTCGAGCGCCACCAGAACGCCCATCTTGCCGGCATTGTCGATCACGGCGCCATGGATGTAGCTCGCCACCACGCCCTGGGTGACCTCGAGCAGAGCCGCACGGCGCAGCGTCATGTTCTCGCCGATGGTTGCGATCGCGTCCGAGATCGCGGTCTCGACGGTGAACTCGCCGACCTTGGCAGCCTTGATCGCTTCGACGTCCGCGCCGACGCGGAGCGCGACCTGCGCCACCATCTTGACGAGGCCCTGGAACTGTTCATTGCGGGCGACGAAATCGGTCTCCGAATTGACTTCGACGACGACACCCTTGGTGCCCGACGTTGCCGCGCCGATCAGGCCTTCGGCGGCGACGCGGCCGGCCTTCTTGGCGGCCTTCGACAGGCCCTTCTTGCGCAGCCAATCCTGCGCATCCTGCATGTTGCCGGCGGTCTCGGTGAGTGCAGCCTTGCAGTCCATCATGCCTGCGCCGGTCGACTCGCGCAGTTCCTTGACCATCGCCGCAGAGATCGTTGCCATCGTGAATGTCCTTCTTGCCTGTCAGGAGCAAGCGCGGCGCATGCTTTGCGCCGTGCCGCTGTCAGCTACAGGGATGCCGTATCAGGGAAAAGCCGGTGGCCGGAAGGCCGGCCACGCGGCGTACCAATTATTCCGCTTCCGCGGTCAGCGTCTTTATTCCGCTTCCGCGGTCAGCGTCTTGGCCTGGGCAACCCAGCCATCGGCGCGGCTCGGAAGTCCGACCTCTTCACCGATCTTGTGCGCGGTGTCGTGGTTGAGTTCGGCGAGCTGCCAATAGTGGAAGATGCCGAGGTCGTTTAACTTCTTCTCGATCGCACCCGACACGCTGGTGAGCTTCTTGAGGTCGTCGGCGGTGCCGCGGGGACCGGCGAGACCCTGGAAGCCGACGGGCTGCGGAGCCACCGGAATTTCCTCGCGCACCGGCTGGGCCGAGGCGCCGACGTCGATGCCGTGGTCGCCCTGGGCGCGCGAGATGCCGTCGATGGCGGCACGGGCCACCAGATCGCAATACAGCGAGATGGCGCGGCCGGCGTCGTCATTGCCCGGCACCACAAAGGTGATGCCCTTGGGATCCGAATTGGTGTCGACGATCGCGGCAACGGGAATGTTGAGCCGCTGCGCTTCCTGAATCGCGATGTCTTCCTTGTTGGTGTCGATCACGAAGATCATGTCGGGAAGCCCGCCCATGTCCTTGATGCCACCGAGCGAACGGTCGAGCTTGTCACGCTCGCGCTGCAGCGTCAGCCGCTCCTTCTTGGTGTAGGCAGAGGCATCGCCGGAATTGAGCACTTCATCGAGGTGGCGAAGACGCTTGATCGAACCGGAAATGGTCTTCCAGTTGGTCAGCGTGCCGCCGAGCCAGCGCGAATTGACGAAATACTGCGCCGAACGCTTGGCAGCCTCGGCAACGCCGTCCTGCGCCTGCCGCTTGGTGCCGACGAACAGGATACGGCCGCCCTTGGCGACGGTATCAGAGACCGCCTTCAGCGCCGTGTGCAGCAACGGCACGGTCTGCGCGAGATCGATGATGTGGATGTTGTTGCGCGCGCCGAAAATGAAATCCGCCATTTTCGGATTCCAGCGGTGCGATTGGTGACCAAAGTGAACGCCAGCTTCGAGCAGCTGACGCATAGAAAAATCGGGTAGCGCCATAGTGATACTTCTCCGGTTGGTTCCTCCGGAAGCGTGTGAGCAGACGAGCCTTATGGCCCGGCTGCCACCGGACGGCCTTTGAGAGCCATGCTTCCGTGTGAGATGGCGCGGTATATAGCCGGATTCTGGCGAGAAGCAAGGAAATACGGCCCCTTTTTCGGGGGGTCGGCGGCGCCTCTGCCGGGGTGGACGGCGCGCGCTGACAAAATATCGAAAACAACCCCATGCAAAGTAAAATGCGCTCGGGTTCGCATCACCCTTTGCGGTATCATAATACTTATATCGCCTGCCATTATTGGGGGCGCAGCAGTTCACACTGGCTTTCAGCGACTGGTATGGCGGCGCGTGACGCCGGTACAGTCTCGACCAATTTGTAGTAGTCCCACGGCGCTTTGGACTCCTTCGGCGATTTGACCTCGAAAACATAGAAGTCACGCAGCACCCGTCCGTCGCCGCGGATCTGCCCATCCCTGGTCATGAAGTCGTTGATCGGCAATTTGGCCATCGCGGCGCGGACATCTGCCGAATTGCCCGTGCTCGCGGACGCGACCGCTTTCAGGTAGTGCGTCACAGCGCCATAGACTCCCGCCTGCAGCATGGTCGGCATTTTCTTGTTTCGATCGAAGAACCGTTTCGACCAGGCACGGGTTCGTTCGTTCTGGTCCCAGTAGAATGCTTCGGTCAACAGCACGCCCTGTGCCGTCTCCAGGCCAAGCGCGTGCACGTCAATGATCGACAGCAGCATCGCCGCGATCCGTTGGCCGCCGGCCGCGATGCCGAACTCGCTGGCTTGTTTCAGCGAGTTGACGGTGTCGGGACCGGCATTGGCGAGGCCGATGATGCCCGCCTTCGAATTCTGCGCCGTCAGCAGAAACGACGAAAGATCCGCAGTGTTGAAGGGATGCCGCGCCGTACCGATCACCGTGCCGCCACCGGCCAGAATGGCTGATGTCGCGTCGCGTTCCATGGCGTGGCCGAAGGCGAAATCCACGGTCAGGAAATACCAGGTCTTGAAGCCCGCCTGCAGCGCGGCCTGAACCGGCGCCGCCGATATCGCGTAGGAATCATAGGTCCATGCGATGCCGAACGGCGAACAGGCCTTGCCGGTGAGGTCCGAGGCGCCCGGGCCTGAGAATATCACCAGCTTTTGCCGGTCGCGAACCAGTTGTTGCACCGCCAGCGCTACCGATGAGGTCGGCACGTCGACGATGACATCGACGCCCTCGGTATCGAACCAGCGCCGCGCGATCACGAGCCCGACGTCGGGCTTGTTATGATGGTCGGCCGCAACGAGTTCGATCGGCGAACCCAGCACGGAACCGCCGAAGTCCTCGATCGCCATCCGCGCCGCATCGACCGAACCGATGCCGGTGTGTGACGAGTAAGGTCCGGCCTGATCGTTCATCACGCCGATCTTGATGGCTACCGCCGGCGAACTGATCGCGAGCGTCAGCAGCACGGCAGTCCAGAACGTCGGCAGCGTCGGTCCTCTGCCCGCCCGGCGCGCGCGATTTCCTTGATCGATAGCCATGTTCGCCCCCTGTGAAGTTTGATTTTGCTTGTCATCAAAAACGATAGGTCTTCCCGACCGCGCAGGGATCGAGAACGGCGTCGCCGAAACTGGCGGCAAGTGCCGCCACCGCCCGCCATCCCGTGCAATGCGCGGCGGCGATGACCGTGAGATCGAAAGCCCGCAGCGCTTCGACCGTCTGGGGAATGATCGCCTCGTTGGCGCCCGACAGATGAAAGCCACCGGCCACCGCATGGAGCGGCGTGTCCGGAAAATTCGCCCGCGCATCGGTCAGCACATTGATGAGGCCGGCGTGCGAGCAGGCCGACAGCACAACGAGACCTTTGCCGGCGACGTTGATCGCGAGATAGCGCTCATCGAGGATCAGCGGGTCCGGCTGCCAGGAATCGTCTTGGCTGGCCCTGGCAAAATGCCCGGGCAGCCCGCGTTCAAACGCCGTCGTCCGCGCAATCTCACCGCTGACATGGAACATACCGTCCAGCAGCGTGACTTCGCTGGCCGTCTCGACGACGTCAGCGCCATGCGCCTGCATCGTTTTCGTATCCGGAACATCCTCGATAAGGAGCATGGTGCCATCCGGCATCTGCTGCGCGCGGGTGCGAAACATGCCCGGATGGACATAGACGGGCACGTCGGCCGCGCCGTTGCGCGCCCGTATCG
>JACDAG010000146.1 GCA_013695565.1 Bradyrhizobium sp. | reverse complement strand
GGCACGGACAGCGCGCGCACCACGGTGTCGCCATCCTCGCGCGCGGCGAGGCACCGCATGAAGTGAGGCGCGGCCTGCCGGGCGATGCCGGCGACGTGCAGGCGCGCTATCTCGAAGCCGAGGTGTTCGGTTTGCGCATCGCTTCGGTCTACCTGCCCAACGGCAATCCGCAGCCCGGGCCGAAGTTCGACTACAAGCTCGACTGGTTCAAGCGGCTGCGCTCGCACGCAGGCAAATTCATCAAGCAGGACATCCCCGTGGTGCTGGCCGGCGACTACAACGTCGCACCGACGGAACTGGATATCTACCTGACAAAATCGTGGGACAAGGACGCGCTGATCCAGCCGAAAAGCCGCGCCGCCTTCGAGGCGCTGGCGGCACAGGGCTGGACCGACGCCATCCGTACGCTGCATCCGTCAAGTCAGATGTTCACGTTCTGGGACTACAAGCGAAACCGCTGGCCGCGCGATGCCGGCCTGCGGCTCGATCATCTGCTGCTGAGCCCGGTCGTCGCGCCGCGTTTACTCAAAGCCGGCGTCGACCGCACCATTCGCGGCGAAGAAGGCGCCAGCGATCATGCGCCGGCGTGGATCGTGCTGAAATACCAGCGCCCCGACACAAAACTGCGAAAACAACCCCATGCACAGTAAGCAACCTGCTGTGCTAGCTCCCGAATTTCCGACGCAGTATGGCGCCAAGGCCGCCCCAACCAGCCTTCGCTCGCGAAGCGCTTGAAGCTGCCGCGCCGAAGCCAGCGGGCGAAGGCGGGCTACTCGACCCGCGAGCTACGTCTCGGCAAGCGAAAATACTTGAAGCAACCCCGTGCAACGTAGTCGGCGGTCGCCGGCATGACCGCGAAAACTTTTTGACACGTCGGGCAAATCACCGGCACATATCCATCATCCCCCATTCTGCAAAACGCCCTTTGGCCTATCCGGCCAGCGCTGTCCGCGCGATTGCACTGCTCTTCGCGAAAGAGCCCCGCTCCTCGAAAGGAACGGGGCTCTACGCACCGGTTTCTGCACTGTTAGTACCTGACCAAACCAGCTCAAGAGCGGATCGTTCCGGCAAGGACCCGAGCCCGGCCCTTTCCAGATGCCTTATTGGCCAACTTAATTGTAGTCGGAGTACTTGAACTGCGGGAGCGCCTTGAGCTGGTCCTTCGTCGCACTCATCACAGCGTGATCGGGGGTCCAGTCGTTAGCGTTGGCAGTGGTGGTCCGGGCCGGAGCCGTCGTGGTTGCGGCCGGTGCCGTCGTGGTTGCGGCGCCGGTCGTGCTTTCCCGGGTCGTTGTCGTCGTGGTGGTCGCGCTGGTGCGAACGGCCTCTTCCTTGAACTTGAGCTTGTCCATGGAAACGGCGATGTCGTGTTCACCCATGCCGAGGAACCCTCCGACCCCAATGACCACGGCGCTGACCTTGCCATCCTTGTCCAGGATAAGCTCGTTGATATCGCCGAGCTTCTCGTTGGCATCGTTGTAGACATCGAGCCCCATCAGCTTGGACGCCCGCCACTGCCCCTTGAGCATGAGCTTGTCGGCATTCTTCGACGTAGTGACGGCGGGGGTCGTGCGGTCGGCCGGCTGGGCCGTCTGCGCATAAGCGGAACCACTGAGTGCGGTGACGCTGAGCAGTGCGGCGGCTACAAGATTCTTCATGTTGTCCTCCAGTAAATTGAAGCGGGCTTTTGAAACCCGCGACATGCGTGATGGTTCCAATTTCGGGAACATTCGGTAATTTTTTGAGGTGGGCTGCGAAGTAGAGTTGCTCGCCAAATCGATACGGCGCTCAGAGCCGTGATCAGCGGCTCCGCTGGAGAATTCTATTGTGGAACCGGCCGGTAGATCCACTCGCGCCAAACGGTCAGCAACGCCGCCATGATCACAGGGCCCAGAAACAATCCGAACAACCCGAAGGCAGCGAGGCCTCCGAAGATTCCGACAAAGGCGAGAAGAAACGGGAGACGAGCCGCGTCGCCGACCAGGGTTGGCCAGACGAAATGATCGCCGGCAAGCATAACGATCGCGCCCCAGCAAAATACGGCTGCGGCCGCGAACCCGCTGCCGCCGCCCGAGACCAGGACCAACGCCGCCGTGGTGAAGGCGAGCCATGCCCCAAACGGCAGCATCGCGAAAGCCGTCGTCAGAACTGTAAACATCACCGGATTCGGTACACCCGCCACGAGGAAGCCAAAGCCGATCAGCAATCCCTCGCCCACGGCGACCAGAACAGTGCCGTTCACCGTGCCGCGCGTGGCATCGACCATTTTCTCGACCAGCCCCTCCCCGGCATCGCCAACAAGGCGGTCACACGTCTCTATGAAGCGGCTCGCGACGACGCGACCATTACGGAGCAGAAAGAACAAAGTCAGGAGCGAGAATAACAACAAGAACATCCGATGGAGCAGCTGTCCGCCAAACGTTTTGAAAAACTCCGACGCATTGTCTGCATTAACGGTTTGAAGCAAGGCGGTGGCAGCTTTCGGGTCCGAGAGGTTGGCGCGCCACCACGATTGCAGGCTTTCCGCGGCGACCGGCAGACGAGCGGCCCAATCCGGGACTTCAACCCCGCTCTCCCGAGCCTGCTTGAGCCAACTCACGAGCACGTCGCCCTGCTGTGCGATCTGGTAGATGGCAAGCGCCATCGGAGTGAACAGGACCAGCGCAACAATTGCGGTGAAGATGAACGCAGCCAAGCTGGAGGGACCGGAGGAAAACCGTGCCGCAAATTTGAGGTACAGCGGCCAAAGGGCAACCGCGAGAATCGTGGCCCAGATCAGCGCCGGGAGAAAACCCGCGGCGGTCCACACGGCAAGACCAAACAGGACCAGGGCAAGCACGACCCGGGCGTTCATGCGCGCTCCGGCACCCAAAGGAAGAGGCTTTCTCTCCGTCCTGGCAGGCGTTTCGTCGATCCGCTCGGACGGCCGCTTTTTGGCCGCGGCTGTACCCACTCTTCCTGCCATCCTTGTCGCGCCCCTATTGTCATGACAGAACCGCAGGACGGACGTTCGGTTCCCGC
>JACDAG010000139.1 GCA_013695565.1 Bradyrhizobium sp. | reverse complement strand
GATCGTCCATCCCGTTCAGGATGGCGTGGATGGCGTTGCGCGACGCCATCACGATCCGCGTCGCGGTCAAGGTACGCGGTATCTCGCGCATGACCTCTTGCGGCGTCGTCAGCTCTTTCAGTTCGCTTATTCGAAGATCGTCAGTGGTGCTCAACACGGCTCTGGCTCCTGTTTTTGAAGAACCCGCCGGCCAATAAAAAAGCCGCCAGGTTTGGCGGCTGTTCGGACTTCCTGCTGCAATACTTAGATTGAGCGTGATCCTCCCACCGCCAGCGAGCTGCCGAAGCTAAAATACCAATAGTTGCTGGTGGCGATCATGATCATGGCGGGCTCTATAGCTCACGGATCGGGACTTGTCATCCCATAATTCGACTGGGAGGTCTCGATCCGGTTTCAGGCCTTGCGCGCGGCGAGCGCCATGCCGACCAGTGACGCCCCGCCGAGCACCAGATTGATCCCGACCAAGAGACCGATCGCCCATTCGGCCGAGCCGGGAAGGCCGGAGATGATCAGGAACGAAATCAGGATGTCCATCAGGCCGGAAACAAGCAGCCAGGACCAGCGCTCGGACAATTCGCGGCGATGCTCCAGCGCATACATGATGGTGGTGACGCCCTCGGCGAGGAAATAGGCGCCGACGACGATGGTCAGCGTGAGCACGCCCTGCATCGGTTTGGCGATCAGGATCAGGCCGGCGAGCACGGCCAGTGCCGCCGAAAACAGCGACCACCAGAACCCCGGCATCTGCCGCGCCCAGAAGGTGACGAAGAGCCCGGCGATGCCGCTGATCAGGAACATCCAGCCCAGGAAGATGGTGACGGCGAGACTTGCCAGCGGCGGCACGATCATCGCCGCCAGACCGAGCACCGCCAGCAGGATGCCTTCGAACAGGAAGGCTTTCCAATGCGCTTTTACGGCGGCGCTCATTTCGGACTGCAATTTGGTGATGTCGTGAGGAAGCGTCATGACAGCTCTCCGGGTATCCACGCGCCGATACTAGAGCGTTTAGATAGGACGAGAAACCGGTTCGCGCCAGAATGCGCCCACGAAAACAGACGAAAATCGTGTCCAACTTTAGCCGTCGCGCTAACCGGCCTCGGGTGCCGACGAAAAGCCTTCCGACGTGGTGCGCATCCGGTTGCGGCCAAAAATGTAGACAGCGGTGGTTGCGACCAGCAAAGCGAGGCCGATCAGGATCGATGTGAAGCCGATCGGGATCAGAACCAGCGAGGCGTTGCGTTCCGGATTGATGAACCAGTGGTGCAGCGAGGTGAACAGGAACGACACGCCTGCGAAACCGGCGCCGCCGCCGATGACCAATAGCGCCCACATCCGCCGCAGCTGGCTCAGCCGCTCCCGCGCAATTTCGGTGCGCGGCGCGTGATGGCGGCCGACGCGCCGAACCAGCCGCACCGCAAATCCGATCGAGCTGAAGCCGATCACGAGGCTAGCCGTTCCCAGCAACATCCGCGTGGTGGAGCCGAGATCGGGATGCTTCTGCAGCGTCAGCAGTGGAAAGTCGAATGCCGCATGCAGTGCGACCGGCGCGAACAGTGCCAGCATCCAGCTCGAGATGCGAGCGAGGTTGCGATTGTGCCGGTTGGCGCCGAGCGCGGTGCCGGCGCGTGCGATGGCGATGTAGGCGCCGGCGATGATGCCCAGCGCGCCGTGGAACGGTACGGTGAGAACGCTGCGCAACGCCGCCAGCGAGCGCCACATGTCGGCGTGCTGCACCAGATAGGCAAGGTTTTCGTAGGCTGCGAATCCGAGGCCGGCAGCGGCGCCGTAGACCACGGTGTCCATCGGATCGGCGAAGGTGCGGCGCTTCCACGACACCCCGATGATCACGAGCACCTTGACGATCTCTTCGGGGGCGGCGACGCCGAACACCGAGCGGAGCCCTTGGGTCATCCAGGGATTTCCGGGGACCGCGAGAATCGCAGCAAACGGCGCCCGCGCGATTCCCAGCAACGAAATGCTGGCCGCGCCGAGCACGAAGGCGATCCACACCTGGGCGACCGGGCCCGGACGCTCGTCGGCCGCAATGACCAGCCAAAGCAATAGCAAGGCGGGCGCGATGGCGGCGACACCGATGACGGTCGGGAGAGATTGAAGCAGTAACATCCAGGCAATTTTACCTTAGGTGGATCGAAAATGGCCGCAAATTCAGCAGTTTGCAAGAAAATCAAACGCGACCAGTTGTCCCAAGGCCGCTTGGGAAATGATCGACCCGTGTCGTCCGAGGCATTTTGTGCGCGAGTAGCGAGCGCACGAAAGAACCGCGCAGCGGCGCGGCGCGCTACCGTGGTAGCTTCAATCGACGCAAAATGGGGGGCTTGATCGGGTGCTGCTGCGCGGGACGGAGACACATACGAGATCGGTTCTCAAGGCGCTGAGTTGGCGCACCCTGGGAACGCTCGATACGTTTGCCATCAGTTGGTTCTTGACCGGCCGGGTCGAGATCGCCGGCTCGATCGCAGCCCTCGAGGTCATCACCAAGATCGGCTGGTATTATCTGCACGAGCGCGTCTGGAGTGCGGTCCCGTGGGGCCTGCGCAGCTAAGCAGAAGCTAAGTTGAGTTGACCGAGGTCCTGCGGCCCGCCAGCAGGCGGCGGCAGGCGTCGACAAAGACCGCGGCGCCGGTGACGATATCGGCGTCATCAGTGTTCTCGGTCCAGTGATGGCTGATGCCGCCGATCGAGGGTACGAACAGCATGCCCGCCGGCATGATGGTGGAGAGAATCTGGGCGTCGTGGCCGGCTGCACTGGGCATGCGGATCGACTTGCCGCCGGCAAACTCCTTGCTCGCGGCTTCGATCGCCTGCTGGAACGAAGCGTCCATCATCGCAGGCGCGCCGGTGCGAATGCGCTCCACCGCGACCGTGCAGGGGCCCCGTGCGCCGGCTTCGGCGGCCATGCTGCGCAGTAGCTGCTCCAGGCGATCGATGATCGCAGTGTCCGCGTCCCGTATCTGGAACAGCATTTCGGCACCCCCGGGGATGATGCTCGGTGCACCCGGATCGAGCCTGATGGAGCCGGTGGTCCATACCGTGCGCGGCCCGCACGCTCCAGGAAACCGTTCGTCGATAGCGACGCAGAATTTCGCCAGCGCCAGGCCGGCGTCCTTGCGCACGGCCATCCGTGTCGTGCCGGCGTGGTTTTGCTCGCCGGTGAAGGTGATCCGGTATTGCCAGATGCCAACGATGGAGGTGACCACGCCGACGTTGAGCGCGCCGCCTTCTAGGGTCTGGCCCTGTTCGATATGGGCCTCGAGATATCCGATATGGCGGCCGCGTTCGGCCGCCACCCGCGGCCGGCCGGCAAGTCCGACCTCGCGCAGCGCCTCGCGCATGGTGCGATCGCTGTTGCGGTCGCGCGCGGCGTCGACGTCCTTTTCGGTCAGGCCGCCGACATAGGACCGGCTGCCGAGGAAACTGCCGAAATGGCCTTCCTCGTCGCACCAGCAGGCGACCTCGACCGCGCCGTTGATATCAGGGTCGGGATTGAGGACGCGGGCGGCTTCGAGCGCATAGACGACGCCGAGCGGTCCGTCGAGCCAGCCTGCGTAATTCTGGCTTTCGAGGTGAGAACCCGCCAACAATTTTGGTCCGGATTTCGAACTCGTGCCCAGCACATTGCCGATGCCGTCGATCTCGCCGGCAAGCCCCGCCTCGGGAAGCCGTTGCACCAGCCACTCCAGCGAGCGCATATGCGGCTCCGAGAAGGTCGGCTTGTGAACGCCGCTCTTGTAGGCGCCAATGGCGCGGAGCGCATAGAGGTCGGCGAGGACGCGGGCGCCATCGAAGTGCAGTCTCTTGTCAGGCATTGAACGTGCCTCTCCTTGATTGGCCGTCAGGATGCGATCGGCTTGCGATAGACATCCTTGGTCGCGAGTTTTCCATCGCTGAACGTATAGACCTCGACGCCGCGTTGTTCGCGCGCCTCGCCGGTGGCGCGCACGGTCTCGCTGAGGCGGAACGTCATGAAGGTCATATCATCGGAATGGTGATAGGCCACGTCATGGAAGCGCTGCGCCGAGAACAGGGACTTTTGTTCGGCGAGGTGTCCGGCAATGGCCGCGGGGTCCGCGAGGGATTTGGTCACGGTGAGGCCGTCGTGGAAGGTCCAGAGAAAGTCAGGCGTGACGACGCGGTAGAGCGCGTCGATATCGCCCTTGAACAGGGCGCGCGCAAAGCCCTTGAACAACTCATCTCGCTCGGCGGGGGAAGGAGCCATGATTTATTCATGCCCCAAAGGAATGGCGCTCCCTAGCGAAGAGCGATATTTGAGCAATATCAACCGGTTTGCCACTTTTTGGAAGTCAAAATCGCGCATTGATGCACATAGTCTATCTCGGCTGTTGGCAAACCTTCCAGCGCAGGCTTGGCGCAAAAGTTAAAAATTCTGCGACTCCGATACGCCAGAAATGCTGACGCTCAGTGACGACCCCTTATAAGGCCGGTCACCCGCTCCGCGTTGTCCTTGACCAACACTCCATCGGGAAGGCCATGCCAATCGCTCCAGCCCTATCGCTGTTGCACCATTGAATGACGACCAACCGGAATCGTCGTGATAACGATACAGCACACCTCCCGGTCCCATGTCCGGGCAAAAAACAACATGGATACCCGTCGTGTGCCACATTGGCGTCGTTGCACGGTCAAGCCATGCCATCTCCGCTTCGAACCAATATCGCCATTGCGCACGCAATGATTCGGCATCCGGGGTGAGTCCGATAATTTCGTCACCGGGAAAGAGAATGAATTCAGGTTGCGGGTGCAGACGGCGAACGACCGCGTTCACAGATGCAAAGGTCTTCTCGTGCAATGCACCGGGCACACCTGAGAGGATGAGAATCATTCCTCCCCAGCATTTGCCAAGGCCGCTTTGCTGTGATTCGCTGGCATTGCGCGCGAAGCGGGGCTGACGATGGCTGACGAGCAATTGTTCGAAGGGTTACCCGAGCA
>JACDAG010000117.1 GCA_013695565.1 Bradyrhizobium sp. | reverse complement strand
GACATAGGGCGTCTCTTCCTCGTCCAGCCGCTCGCATTCCTCGAAGGAGAGATTGTCGGGCCCGTGTGCGGTCCATGCCGCCTGCAGGGTGCGGCAGGGGTGGCTGCCCTGGCGCAACGAGAACCAGATCCGGTTCTGGATTGTTTCAAGGTTGGGGGCCTGCCCGACCCATTGCTCGGCGGAGGCCTTGCTGCGGATCATGAAAATGCCCGCGATCGTCTTCCGCTCCTTGTAGGCGGCGATGGCGGCTTTTCTGTCAGATGTCACCTGAGGCCTCGGGCACGGATTGCTGTCGGGAAGGCGATACCAGCCACGCAAGCCTTCGTCAATATTATCCGGGTAATATTATTGAACGATCTCACGACCGCTGCAGGATCAGGCTAAGCTCCAGCTCGCGAAAACTGGTGTAGTTCCTGCGGATCCATTGGTGCAGCTCGGTCGAGGAATCCTTCTCCTGGCGAAGGTAGCCGGTGAACGAGAAGGTCAGCCGGTCGATATAGGTCTTCAGGAACACCGGCAGCGCCGAGATCCGCAGCACGCGGCCGCGTTCCATGGCCGGGGGCAGCTCGCCGCGCACCACGTGCTCGTTGTCGATCGCGATCAGCGCGTTCGCCGGAATTTGTTGCTGCAGCATTTGATAGCTGGCGGCCGAGGCGCGGTCGGTATCGGCCACGAACAGGATCACTGGTGCTACGCCGCGGCGCACGGCCTCCTTCATGAAGCCGATCTCGTCGGTCATCTTGAAGAACTCGTCGAAGGCGTGGAAGCCGAGGTCGATCACCTTGGCGACGCTGTCATGGACGATCAGCCGGTCCATTAGCTGCATCTTGCCGAAAGTGTCGATGACGTCGGCCGTCTCGGTGGTGCGCGGCAGATATTCGAGCAGCGAGGGCTCCTTCAGATTGATGTCGAAGGAGATCACCGTGCCGTTCTTCAACAGCAGGAATTCGCTCAGCAGCCGCGCGATCAGCGTCTTGCCGACCAGCGGGCGGGGCGAGCAGATGATGTAGACGGGCGTCGGGTTCATCACGCGCTATATCAGGGGATTTTTCCGCCTAATCCAGCCCCCTCGCGCGTCGTGTGTGATTATTTTTCGCCGCTGCGGGCGCTCGATTTGCCGCCGCCGCTGCTGCTGCCGCCGACCAGGTCGGTCAGCTTGATGCGGTCGAACTCGCTCCAGACATTGGCGAGCCAGTGACGGACATAGCCGCGCAGCACGAAGGAATAATTCGCGGCTTCGTCGTCCTTGCCCTTGTTGGCGACGAATTTGAGGAACGGCACCGAGGAGACCTCGACCTGCTCATAGGCCATTTCGTTGAGTTTGGGGATCGTAAGCTCGGTGGCGTCCTTGATGCGGTGGAAATAGGAATTGTAGGTCGCCTGGTCCCACTGGAAGAACTGGGTGTCGTTGATGAAGTTCTTCACCAGATAATATTTGGCGCCCTGCATGAAATTCGCGGTCTCGGCGATTTCGTCGAGCGAGGCGATCGAGGGGCCCAGTATATGGAACACGGCAAAGGTGATCTGGCCGGATTTGGCGGCATCGAGAAAGCCGATGTCGCGCAATGAAGCCAGTGCCGGCGACAGCAGTCCGGCGCGGACGTCGATCACGGTGACCGAGGTCCCGGCATTGAGCGTGTCGAAGATCTTCATCTGGTCCGACGTCGTCGTCATGTCGACGATCTCTGTGATGTCGGGGTGAAAGCGCATCAGCGTACCGCGCGGCGACTCGGTGTCGAACGCCCGCGTGGGGACGTTGTTGGCGCTGAAATAATCCAGCAGCGTCCGCGACACGGTCGTCTTGCCGACCCCGCCCTTGTCCGCGCCCACCACAATCACGACCGGCTTTGCCATGGAATTTCCTGTTACACGCCCAGATCGCGGGAGCGATCGGCAGTCCCCATACCTGCTTTGAGCGCGAACATGGCAGAAACAAGGGAGAATTCAATTCCCCAGGCCCGCGCCGGCGTTATTCGTACGGAATTCGTTAATGGCTGCTGGCCGTTGGCGCCGAGGTTCAGCGGCGGCGGCCCCAAGGTCCCTGTAGCGGCCCGAACGGTCCTGGTTGCCTGCCTTGCGGCAGGCTGGGCGGACTGCCCG
>JACDAG010000514.1 GCA_013695565.1 Bradyrhizobium sp. | reverse complement strand
GGAGGCGCGCTGGCCGCGGTCGCGGCGGAATTGATCCAGCCGATGGTCGAGATCGACACTGTCGCCGCCAAGGCCGCGCTCGGTCAGGATGGCGGCGATTTCGGCGGCTTCCTCACCCGCACCAGTGCGATGCGAATCCACGATCATGCGCGCCAGCCGCGGCGGCAGCGCCAGCGCGCGCAGGCTCTTGCCTTCCGCGGTGATCCGGCCGTCGCCATCGAGCGCGCCCAATTCGCTCAAGAGACTGTTGGCCTCCTTCAGCGCGGGTGCCGGCGGCGGATCGAGGAACGCCAGGGTTGCGGGATCGCGCACGCCCCATTGCGCGAGGTCGAGCACCAGCGAGGACAAATCGGCCGACAGAATTTCGGGCTGCGTATAGGCCGCGAGCGACGCGGTCTGCGGTTCGTCCCACAGCCGGTAGCAGATGCCGGGTTCGGTACGGCCGGCGCGGCCGCGGCGCTGATCGACCGCCGCGCGCGAGGCACGGATGGTTTCAAGCCGCGTCAGGCCGATATCCGGCTCATAGCGCGGCACCCGCGCCATGCCGGAATCCACGACAATGCGAACGCCCTCGATGGTCAGCGACGTCTCGGCAATCGACGTCGCCAGCACCACCTTGCGCTGCCCCTTGGGCGCCGGCTGAATGGCGCGGTCCTGCACGGCGGCATCGAGCGCACCGAACAGCGGCACGATCTCGACGCCGGCATCCTGGACCCGTTCGCCGAGAAAATTCTGGGTACGGCGGATTTCGGCGGCGCCCGGCAGGAAGGCCAGCACCGATCCGGGATCGGCGCGCAGTGCGGTCGCGATCGCGTCCGCCATCTGTCGCTCCAGCGGCGCATCTGACTTGCGGCCGAGATAACGCGTCTCCACCGGAAAGGCGCGGCCCTCGCTGGCGACGACAGGCGCGTCGCCCAGAAGCTTGCCAACCCGCGCATCGTCGAGCGTCGCCGACATCACGAGGATGCGCAGGTCCTCGCGGAGCCCGGTCTGCGCATCACGCGCCAGCGCCAAACCCAAATCGGCATCGAGCGAGCGTTCGTGAAATTCGTCGAACAGCACGGCGGCGACGCCATTCAATTCAGGATCGTCGAGAATCTGCCGCGAGAAGATCCCCTCGGTGACGACCTCGATCCGGGTTGCGCGCGATATCTTCGAGCCGAAGCGGACGCGATAGCCGACGGTCTCGCCGGCGCGCTCGCCGAGCGTTTTCGCCATCCGTTCCGCACTGGCGCGCGCCGCGATCCGCCGCGGCTCCAGCATGATAATCTTCTTGCCCTTGAGCCAGGGCGCATCCAAGAGCGCCAGCGGCACCCGCGTGGTCTTGCCGGCGCCCGGAGGCGCCACCAGCACCGCGGCGTTATGATCCGTCAGCGTGCGCGCCAACTCATCGAGCACGGCATCGATCGGGAGGGGCGTGTCGAAGGTCAGGGGCAACGGTTTCTCATCCGTCATCACCCGCGAAAGCGGGTGATCCAGTAAACACCAGCGTTCCCGATTGCAAAGACCGGGATTACTGGATACCCCGCCTTCGCGGGGTATGACAGCGCCTTAAACAGCGGTGTCCGATCCCCGTCCTACACTGTCATAGATGAACCCGAGGGCTTCCATGTCGTCGCGGCGATAGATGTTGCGCAAATCGACCACGACCGGCTGGGCCATCGCAGCTTTAACGCGCTCCAGATCGAGGGTGCGGTATTGCACCCATTCGGTCACGATCACCATGGCGTCGGCGCCGCGCAGGCAGTCGTAGGGGTCTTCGCAATATTCGATGTCAGGCAATTCCTTGCGCGCCTGTTCGATGCCGACCGGATCATGGGCACGCACCTTGGCGCCCATGTCGAGCAAGCCGGTGATCAGAGGGAGCGACGGCGCCTCGCGCATGTCGTCGGTGTCGGGCTTGAAGGTGAGGCCGAGCACGGCCACCGTCTTGCCGCGCAGATTACCGCCGGCCGCGTTCAACACCTTGCGCGCCATCGCGCGCTTGCGGTTGTCGTTGACGGCGAGCACGGCCTCGACGATGCGCAGTTGCACGTCATGATCGAGCGCGATCTTGACCAGCGCGCGGGTATCCTTCGGGAAGCAGGAGCCGCCGAAGCCGGGACCGGCATGCAGGAACTTCGAGCCGATGCGGTTGTCGAGTCCGATGCCGCGCGCGACTTCCTGGACGTCGGCGCCCACCTTCTCGGCAAGATCCGCGATCTCGTTGATGAAGGTGATCTTGGTGGCGAGGAAGGCATTGGCCGCGTATTTGATCAGCTCCGCGGTGCGCCGCGCCGTGAACATCAGCGGCGCCTGGTTGAGCGACAGCGGCCGGTAGACGTCCCCGAGCACCTTGCGCCCGCGTTCGTCCGAGGTGCCGACCACGATCCGGTCGGGGAATTTGAAGTCACGGATCGCCGCACCTTCGCGCAAGAATTCCGGATTGGAAGCGACCACGACATCGGCCGACGGATTGACCTCGCGGATCAACCGCTCGACTTCGTCGCCGGTGCCGACCGGCACGGTCGATTTGGTGACCACGACCGTAAAGCCGGACAAGGCGGCGGCGATCTCGCGCGCCGCGGCATGCACATAACTCAAATCCGCGTGACCATCGCCGCGTCGCGACGGCGTGCCGACCGCAATGAACACGGCGTCGGCTTCGGCGACCGGCCTGGAGAGGTCGGTGGTGAAATCGAGCCGTTTGGCCCTGACGTTGGCGGCGACCAGCGCGTCGAGCCCGGGCTCGAAAATCGGGATTTCGCCGCGCAGGAGGGCTGCGATCTTGTCGCCATCCTTGTCCACGCAGGTGACTTGATGGCCGAAATCGGCAAAGCAGGCGCCGGAAACCAGCCCCACATAGCCCGTGCCAATCATGGCAATTCGCATGAAAACAGCCTGCTTTTGATGGTTAACGATCGCCCGATTTCTGCCCGCCTCTTAAAGCATTTGGCGGCAAAGAGGAAACCGGAAAACGCCGGAAAAGCGACCAGGGAACCGGCAAAGAAACCGGCAAGAAACCGGCATGTCATTTGTATGAATAAAGGAGAAAGAAACCGATCCGGCCGATGATGCCGCTTTAGCGCGCCGAAACAGGACACCATGACCCCAAACGGCACATCAGACGTCGCCGAACGCGCCACCTCTTTGGTGGGAGCCGCGCTGTCTGCCCGCGTTGACTGGGTGGACTATGCTAAGGGCATTTGCATCGTCATGGTCGTAATGATGCATTCGGTGCTTGGGGTTGAGGCCGCAGCTGGCCAGACCGGGTTCATGCACTGGCTGGTGATGTTTGCCAAACCTTTCCGGATGCCGGATTTCTTCCTGATTTCAGGCCTTTTCCTGTCGGTCGTGATCGACCGCGACTGGCGCACGTATCTGGACCGCAAAGTCCTGCATTTTGTCTATTTCTACGTGCTGTGGGTGACGATCCAGTTTGGCTTCAAGGCGCCGTCTTTCGCCGCCGAATCGAACTGGGGCCATGTCGGCTATCTCTATCTGGAATCCTTCATCGAACCGTTCGGCACGCTGTGGTTCATCTATCTGCTGCCGATCTTCTTCGTCGTCACAAAACTGACACGCAGCGCGTCTCCGCTGGCGATCTTCGCCGTGGCCGCGCTGCTGGAAATGACGCATGTCGCGACCGGCTGGACCGTGATCGACGAATTCTGTGCGCGCTTCGTCTATTTCTACGTCGGTTATTGGCTGGCTTCCTACATCTTCGCGCTGTCGGATCGCGCGCGCGTGCGCCCCGCATTCGCGCTTACCGGCCTGGCGCTGTGGGCGCTCATCAATGGCGGTTTGGTCATCGCGGGCTTCAGCGACTGGCCGCTGATCTCGCTCGCACTGGGATTTGCCGGCGCCGGCGCCATCATCGTGATGGGCACGCTGCTGGCGCGGATGCGCTGGCTGAACATCCTGCGTTAT
>JACDAG010000074.1 GCA_013695565.1 Bradyrhizobium sp. | reverse complement strand
TGCTCTTTGCGTATGCCGAGGCGACGGTGCCGAAGGTAACCGTCATCACGCGAAAAGCGTTTGGCGGCGCCTATGACGTGATGGCCTCGAAACATCTGCGCGGCGACGTGAATTACGCCTGGCCCGGCGTGTACATCACACTAAGGCGGAAATTGCCGAGGTCGAGCAGATTGCCTTCCTCCAGCCAGATGTCGACATTGATCGGCACATTCGGCTCGTTGAACATCTTGCGCAGCATCGAGAAATCGTCACGCAGCATGATCTTGTTGGCGGCCAGCCGATGCGCGGCGATGAAGCTGCGGCCGGCGAAATGATAGGCCGCGCCGATGTGATCGAGATGCTCATGGCTCAGCACCACCATGTCGATCTTCTCGGGTGGACAGCCGACGTGCTGCAGACAAGTCAACAGGTGCGGATAGTTCGACGACAGGCCGACATCGATCATGATGGTCCGCGAACTGCCGCGCACCAGATAGGCATTGGCGGCGCGATTCTTGAAGCGGATCTGGTAGACGTCCTCGGTCGCCTCGATCAGCGTGCAGACGTCGCTGTCGAGCAGGGTCTTGAACGGGCTTTGGCGGCGCTCGCTCATGAATTGGCCGCGGCTTTGAAGGTGACGGCGTTCGACGCGCGCAGGCGCTTGCTCAGCGCATCCATGATCATCAGCGCAAAGGCCGGCTGCTGGCTGACCAGATAGACGAAGCGGGCGTGATTGATCCGCATCACGCGGGTGTGCGGGGCTGTGGCAATGGCCGTTGCCGAGCGGGACGAGCCGTCGATCACGGCCATCTCGCCGAAGAACTCACCCTTGCCGAGTGTGACGATGACGGTCTTGCTGGCGCCGTTCATCTTGACGATCTCGACCTGGCCGTCGAGCACGACGAAAAGCTCGCGCCCGGTCGAGCCTTCCTCAAAAATGACGTCATCTACACCAAACTCGTTGATGCACTTTTCGATGGTCATGGCGCGTCCCCTGCCTTCTGGCTGGTTGGGCATGTTAGTCGGGAAATGAACGGGCGCAAACGGCGCTGTCAGGGGATTGCCGCAGGGCAATATGAACGAGGGAGGGAATCTCCGGCCCTGCCGTCGTCGTGTTGCGGCCGCAAACAGGCCCGGAAGACCTCCTAAAATTTCGGTAAGGCTCCACCCGGTAACGATTTCGCAAGCAATAAAAGTTACCAAAAGGTCAACCCATTCTGGAGAATTGAACGTGAGCGAACAGCAGTCTGAGGCCACCAGCGGTGAAACCGGTAGCGTCGGCACCGGGCCGGCCGCTTCCGATATATCGACGGCCAGAGAGCAGTTGATGGCGGCGACGCCGTCGCTGGTCGAGTCGCCGATGCTGGCGCCTGATCAGGAAGCGACCTCTCCCAAGCCGGACGCGCCCAGGGTGGAAGCGATCAAGGCCGAAGCTCCCAAAGTGGAAGCTCCCAAGATTGAGGCTCCCATGGTTGAGGAAGCCGTGAAGGCTGAAACCAGCAAAGCTGAACCGCCGCGCATTCCCGGCAAACTGTTGATCATGTCGCCCGGCGAGCGTGCGTGGACCGGTGACAAAGCGGCTGCGGAGCCGGAAGCGGCGCCCAGCGAAGCGTCGTCCGGCAAGCGCCGGATGTCGGCGATGGCGGCCGTGGTGGCACTCGCGACAGTCGCCGGGGCGCTCGGTGGCGCGCTCGCAACCGCAGGTCTCGGGCATTTCGCCGGTGGCGGCGTAACCTCGAACAATCTCGTCCTCGAAGCCTCGATGGCGCGGATCGATGCCGATATCGTGGCGTTGAGGGCCAGCGTCGAACAGACCTCCAAGACCGGGGTGAGCCAGTTCAACAAGACCAGCGATCGCCTTGAGAAGGTCGAGAAGGCGCAGGCCGAGCCGGCCGCCAAGCTCGCCAGGCTGAGCGAGGCCGTCGAAAAACTCCGCATCGCCGCACCAGCGCCAGCGGTCGCTGCGGTGCCCGCCGCGGCCCGCGACGTCACCGGCACCATCACGCATCCGGCCACGACGGCAGCCGCCCCCGTTCCGGTGCCCGCGCCGAAGCCTGAAATTGCGCGGTTGCCGACTGTCGAAGGCTGGGTGCTGCGTGACGTTGAAAACGGCAGCGCGCTGATCGAAGGCCGCCAGGGCGTCTTCGAAGTCTATGCCGGCGATCCCGTCCCCGGCCTCGGCCGCATCGACGCCATCCGCAAGCAGGATGGCAAATGGGTGGTCGTGACCAGCAAGGGCCTGATCGTCACCCGCTGATTTAGCAAGATCCAGAGACGAAGGCGCTTCACTGTGATGTGAAGCGCCTTTTTGCTTGAATAGGCCTCTTTCCGCGGTGTTAGTGGGAGCATGAGCCCCGCGCTGCGATTTCTTGTCGTCCTATTCGCCCTGGTGTGCGGCGCATTGCCGGCGCGCGCTGCGCCCGACGCCGCGCTGGAGCGCGGCACGGCGATCATTGACCCGCTGGCGCTCCGCGAACTCGACCATGGGCGGTTCGGCATAGGACGTCTGCTGTGGCCTGAGCGATCGGCTGATATCCCGCTCACCAGCGGACAATTATTCAGACTGCCGTCAATGGTTCCGGTCGGCCGGGCAATTGACGACGAATTCGATCGCTACATTGCGAGGCACAACAAGCGCCTGCCGAACGAGACGGTCGGTGTGGGCGATAGTTTCGCCTTTCAATTGTTCGACAGGAAGCAGTTCGACGCTGACGATACGCGCTTCGTGCTGGCGGGTATCGTCAACCGCATGGACCGCACCTATGTCGATCAAGCAAGCTGCGGCGAGATCCGGCTGCTCTACCGGTTAACACGAACGAAGGCGCCCGGGACTGACGACAAAGCTATTTTGCCTCGGCTTCCGATGACGCTGAATATCGTGCTGAAAGCGAAGGGCGGTCACGGGCTTGACCGCAAGGGCAGCGCGATCACCTGTCCCGAAATCGCAAAACGCTGGCTTGCCGCAGGCGAATTGTCGCTGACCGGTGCGCCGCTCGCGCAGAAGCTGCTGGCAGAGGATGGTCCGCTCGATCTGTTCGGTTACGAGAATATCGATCGCATCGAGATCAACCTTCAGATCGCCCATGCGCCGAAATCGGCAGTGCGTGATTTCCGTACCGATTATCTTTTGAAGGTGTTTCGCTATAACGGCCAGGCGCGAGAACTCCGGGAAGCGCCGATGGAGAACCAGATCGATCGCGACCGCATTCTGGCCGATGACGGCCTCAAGCGCGAGTTCAAGGCATGGCTGCTCGAGCCGGAGCATTTGGCCGAGTTCGATTCCGGCACCGTCCTGGTCCCGGAAAAATTTCTTGCAAATGGCGCCATCGCGTCAACGCCGGTCGGATTCGACGCTTCCGACCTGCAGCCGGAATTCGGCCTGATGCAAGGCGAGGGGGCCAACCCCGTGTTCGGCGAAACCGACGTCGTTTCCGCACTGAAGAAGGCCGCCGCTGATGGCATCAAGCTGCAAAACATCCGCTCGGTCGGCGGCTTTGAGCGGCGGCTGAACGACGTCACCTGCTCCGGTTGCCACCAGACGCGTGGCATCGGCGGCTTTCATTTCCCCGGTGTCGATTGGATGGCGGCAAAACCCTCCAATTCGACGGTCGTGCCCGCGTCGCCGCATTTCTTCGGTGACCAGGTCCGCCGCCGGGACATCCTCGCCGCGGTGCGGGATGGCAAGGTGCCGGATTATTCCCGGGGATTCTCCAGCCGGCCGCAATTGCGCGGCAGCACGGAACTGGCCGGGACCGAGTACAGTGACGGTTGGGGCGCGCATTGTTACGCTCCGGGCAAATCGGCCGCCGGCATCGACGCCAGCTTCCGCGCCTGGACCTGTGCTGAAGGGCTGGCCTGTCAGGTCAGCGGCAAGTCCTCGCGCATGGGGATGTGTTTCGTCAAAAGCCGTTAGCAGATGATCGGCACGGACGCTGACGCGCCGTCATCGTTTGATGCTAAGGTGGCCGCAGCAACCAACTGAGCGGGGACCGGCGATGAGCTCTTCCGACCAGGATAACAAGCAGCGGAATCGCGAGATCGCGGCGAACGAAGCCAAACGTGAGATGGTCAGCAACGTCCGCGTCAGCAGCTGGGCGATCGTTGCCACGATCGTTGCCGGCGTGATCGCGTTTGGCATCGTCTGGGCCTGGTTCAACCGCTGAAGCATAGCGTTTTTCAAGCGAAGTGGCTGCCGGTTCGCGTGAAGAAAACGCGTCAAAAAATAGCTACTTGGCGTAGTGCGTCAGCCGCTTGCCGGGCAGTAAATCGTAGGCCGATTTCCAGCCGGGCAGGGCGGCCATGCGGCGGAGCCAGGCGCTGATGGCGGGATGGCTCGCCGCGAAATCATAGCCGGTCTCATCCGAGGGATAGTGCAGATAGGCCATCATGGAGATGTCGGCGATACTCGACCACGCGCCCATCGCGAACGCATTCCGTTGCAGATGCGTTTCCAGGATCCCCAGAAAATCGTCGAGCCGCTTGCGATAATATTTCAGCACGGCGGGATCGCCGGACGGAATGAACGTCCGCATGAACCGGTATGAGGCCATATAGCCGGTGATCTTGTGGTTATCCCAGAACAGCCAACGCAACAGCTCGAACTGTTCCGCTT
>JACDAG010000070.1 GCA_013695565.1 Bradyrhizobium sp. | reverse complement strand
GCGTAACTCATTGGAAAGACTCGGAGAGATGTGTAGATGCCCTAGTGCGTTCGCAGGGACGACGCATGGAGAGCGCAGCAATGAAGGTGAGTGGATCCAGAGCGAGGCGATGGTTCGGCCTCAAATCACATCACCACAAACCCAAATCCATCGTCGCCCCTGCGAACGCAGGGGCCCATAGCCACAGGGCGTTGTGAGTTAAGGAAGTCGTCGATCACCGCCCCAATCAATCAGGCCGCGGCGTATGGGTCCCTGCGTTCGCAGGGACGACGGGAGAGAGAGTTTGGGCCTAAGTCAGCAGATCGCTGAGGTCGCGCCATTCGAGGTTCTCGCGCTCAATCAGCTCGATCTTCCAGTCGCGCTTCCAGCGCTTGAGCTGCTTCTCGCGGGCGATTGCTTCGTCGGCACGGTCGTATGATTCGACGTAGACCAGACGGAACACGCCGTAAGTCTTGACGAATGAGGAGCCTCGCCGTTTCGGTGTTGCTCCAGCCGCTTCTGCAATGAATTCGTGACCCCGATGTATAGGGTTCCGTGGCGGCGGCTTGCGAGGATGTAAGCGTGGTACATGCTCGGAACGCTGATCGTGCTTGATTACTTGGGCCGGTGGTTATGGGTCCCTGCTTTCGCAGGGACGACGATAGACTATTTCTACATCTCCTCCGCGACCACCATGTAGTTCACGTCCATGTCGGACGAGATGCTCCATTTGTCGGCGAGCGGGCTGTAGACCACGCCGGCTTGTTCGGTGATGGCGAGCCGGTTGTGGGAGAGATGCTGCGCGAGTTCGTCGGGGGTGACGAACTTGTTCCACTCATGGGTGCCGCGCGGCAACCAGCGCAGCACGTATTCGGCGCCGACGATTGCGAGCGCAAAGCTCTTCCAGTTGCGGTTCAGGGTCGAGAGCACCATCATGCCGCCGGGCTTGAGCATCGCCGTGCAGCGGTTGAGGAAGATGCCGACATCGGTGACGTGCTCGACCACTTCCATCGCCAGCACGATGTCGAAGCGCTCGCGCACATCCATCTGTTCGGCGGTGGTGCAGCGGTAATCGATCGACAGATGGCCCTTGTCGGCATGCAGCTTGGCGGCGGCGATGTTGGTGGCGGAGGGATCGATCCCGATCACCTGCGCTCCGAGCCGCGTGAACGGTTCGCACAGCAGGCCGGCGCCGCAGCCGATGTCGAGGATGCGCAATCCCGAAAGGCAATTCAGGCTTTTGACGTTGCGCTCGAACTTGCGGCAGGCGGCGTCGCGGATATAGGACAGCCGCAGCGGATTGATCTTGTGCAGCGGGGCCATCTTGCCCTTGGGATCCCACCACTCGTCCGACAGTTTCGAGAACTTCGCGACTTCGGCCGGATCGACCGTGCTGGCCGATACGCCGGCGTGATGTGATGGCATGGTCATGATTTACGCACCGGCCGGTCGTGCCGTGATGGCATTGCGAAAGGCCAGCGGCGAAGCAATGGTGTCGAGGGTCTTGCCACCCTCACCGACGCCGAGGACCGTCACGTCGCCGTAATTGAAGATGCGGCCGAGGATGCTCTGGTTGACGTCGACGCTCTCGACCTTGTCCACGCTCATCTCGAACGTTTGCCGCTGAACAAAGCCGGTCTTGTGGATGACGCGGAAATTCGTGACGTCGGTTTCGGTGGTCCAGCGATGGAACCAGGCGGTCGCCGTCTTGTACAACGCGAAAATCGCGACGATCGCCGCGAGCGACCAGCAGATCAAAACCATCGGACCGGCCGGGATCATGCCCGAGCCCACGAACAGGGCTACCGCCACGACCCAGGCCACGATCGCCGGCAGGAAGAAGATCCAGTGCGCATTAGTGGAATACAGCACCTTCTCATCGGGCTGCAGGATATCGTCGATATAACGCCCCATACAGCTACCTTGCACCTGACCTGAATTGCGTCTGACCTGAATTATCCGGCTACCACGGCATTTTGGGCCATTTTAGCCCGAAAATGCACCCGGTTGCTTGCCCCGGACGGCGCCGCTATGTATACGCCGCTTTCGGCCCGGGCGCTCCATTTTCGTGCGGGCCACCTTACTTATCCTCACAGGGAATGCACGCGTCGTCATGGGCCGCCTCGTGATGAAATTCGGCGGGACATCCGTCGCCAATATCGACCGAATCCGCAACGTCGCGCGCCACGTCAAGCGCGAAGTCGATGCCGGGCACGATGTCGCCGTGGTGGTGTCGGCGATGTCCGGCAAGACCAACGAGCTGGTGGAATGGTGCCGCGACGCCTCGCCGATGCACGACGCGCGCGAATATGACGCCGTTGTCGCATCCGGCGAACAGGTCACGTCGGGACTGCTGGCGATCGCGCTGCAGGCGATCGGCATTCAGGCCCGTTCCTGGCAGGGCTGGCAGATCCCGATCCGGACCTCGGATGCGCATGCGTCGGCGCGCATCCTCGAGATCGACGGGTCAGAGATCATCAACCGTTTTGGGGATCGCAAGGAAGTCGCCGTCATCGCCGGCTTCCAGGGCATCAATCCGCAGACCAACCGAATCACCACGCTGGGGCGCGGCGGTTCGGACACGTCGGCGGTGGCGATCGCGGCCGCCATCAAGGCCGACCGCTGCGATATCTACACCGATGTCGACGGCGTCTATACGACCGACCCGCGCGTGGTTCCCAAGGCGCGCCGGCTCGACAAGATCGCGTTCGAGGACATGCTGGAATTGGCGTCCCAGGGCGCCAAGGTACTGCAGGTGCGCTCGGTGGAACTCGGCATGGTGCATGGTATGCCAATATTCGTGCGTTCCAGCTTCGACAAGCCCGAGGATATCGACCCGCACGCCACGCCGCCGGGCACGCTGATCTGCCGCGAGGAGGAAATCATGGAAAACCACGTCGTCACCGGCATCGCCTTTTCCAAGGACGAAGCCCAGATTTCCGTGCGCCAGATCGAGGACAAGCCAGGGGTTGCCGCCGCGATCTTCGGGCCGCTCGCGGATGCCAATATCAATGTCGACATGATCGTGCAGAACGTGTCGGAGGACGGCAAGACCACCGATTTGACCTTCACGGTGCCGGCTTCCGACTATAACCGCGCCAGGGACACCATTACCGCGGCCAAGGACAAGATCGGCTATATCAGGCTCGACAGCGCCACCGACGTCGCCAAGGTATCGGTGATCGGCAGCGGCATGCGCAGCCATGCCGGCGTCGCCGCCCAAGCGTTCAAGGCGTTATCGGAGCGCAAGATCAACATCCGCGCCATCACAACCTCCGAGATCAAGTTCTCGGTGCTGATCGACGCCGCCTATACCGAGCTTGCGGTGCGCACGCTGCACACGCTGTATGGGCTGGACCAGGCGTAGGCGACTCCCGTCATCCCGGGGCGTGCGCAGCACGAGCCCGGAATGACGAGGGAGAGCCGCTTGCAGCCGGCCGTGGAACAGGCAGCCTCCGGCAACCGCGCCCGGAGTTAGAATTTCTCTTAGCGCCCGCAGCATTGGCCTGACACAGACGTTATTGCTACTGGCAGGCGTTTTGCTTGGCAAAGCAAGTCTCGATTGGCTATACGGCCTGACAGGTGAGCTGCCGCAAACTGCGCCACAGTTTGGCGATCCCGATTCGGCCGGGAACGATGGTTTTGGTGGCGGCTTGCGGCGGCGCCGAATGAATAAAATTGTTGCTATTCTTGAGTTTCACGCCAGCGGCCGGCCACCCGGATTGCTGGCCTCGCGGGGGAGGGTTTTGGCACATGCGGAGCGCGTCGGGAGGCCCCCGCGTCTTGTTGAGACGGCTCCGCGAAACCATGGCGGAGCAGGTCTCCGCCCAGGAGCGGCTGGACAAGATCGTGGTCCTGATCGCGGCCAACATGGTGGCCGAGGTCTGCTCGACCTACGTGCTGCGCGTCGATACCACGCTCGAACTCTACGCCACTGAGGGTCTGAACCGCGACGCCGTCCACAGGACGGTGCTGAGCGCGCATGAAGGCCTGGTCGGCCTCGTCGCCAGCGAGGCCACCCCGCTCAACCTCTCAGACGCCCAGAGCCATCCGGCGTTCTCGTTCCGCCCGGAAACCGGCGAAGAAATCTACCATTCGTTCCTCGGCGTGCCGATCCTGCGCGCCGGCAACACGCTCGGCGTGCTGGTCGTACAGAACCGCGCCAAGCGCACCTATGTCGAGGAAGAGGTCGAGGCGCTGCAGACCACCGCAATGGTGGTCGCCGAAATGATCGCCTCCGGCGAACTGGCGGCGCTGGCGCAGCCAGGTGCTGAGCCAGCGGCGCGGCATTCGCTGCATAAAACCGGCGCGGTCCTGTCCGACGGCATCGCGCTCGGCCATGTCGTGCTGCACGAGCCGCGCGTCGTCATCACCAATTACATCGCCGAAGACCTGCCGAAGGAAATCAAGAAGCTCGACGCCGCGCTGACCAAGCTGCGCGCCGACCTCGACCGCATGCTGGAGCGCGGCGACGTCGCCGAGGGCGGCGAGCACCGCGAGGTGCTGGAAGCCTACCGCATGTTCGCCAACGACCACGGCTGGTCGCACAAGCTGCACGAAGCGGTCGCCACCGGCCTCACCGCCGAGGCCGCGGTCGAACGCGTGCAGTCCGATACCCGCGCGCGCATGCTGCGCTCCACCGATCCCTATTTGCGCGACCGGCTGCACGACCTCGAAGATCTCGGCCACCGCCTGATGCGGCAATTGGTCGGCCAGGACCATGCGCCATCACGCGAACAGCTGCCCGACAATGCGATCCTGATCGCGCGCGCGATGGGCCCCGCAGCATTGCTCGACTATGACCGCAAGCGGCTGCGCGGCCTGGTGCTGGAAGAGGGTACAGCGAATTCCCACGTCTCGATCGTGGCCCGCGCGCTCGGCATTCCCGCGGTCGGCGAGATCCCGAACGCCTCCGGCATTGCGGACGCCGGCGACGCCATCATCGTCGACGGCACCTCAGGCTCGATCTATGTGCGCCCTTCGGCCGAGATCGAATCGGCCTATGCCGAGCGGGTGCGATTCCGCGCCCGGCGGCAGGCGCAATATTCGGCGCTGCGCGACAAGCCCTGCGTTACCAAGGACGGCGAGAAGATCGAACTGATGATCAACGCGGGTCTCGTCATCGACCTGCCGCATATCGACGACACCGGCAGCGCCGGGATCGGACTGTTCCGGACCGAACTGCAATTCATGGTCGGCCAGAGCCTGCCGCGCACCTCCGACCAGCTGGCGCTGTATCGCACGGTGCTGGATGCCGCGGGATCGAAGCCGGTCACGTTCCGCACGCTCGACATCGGCGGCGACAAGGCGCTGCCCTACATGGAAACCGTGATCGAGGAAAATCCGGCGCTCGGCTGGCGCGCGATCCGGCTCGGCCTCGACCGTCCCGGCCTGTTGCGCGGCCAGATCCGCGCGCTGCTGCGCGCCGGCGGCGGCCGCGCGCTGAAGATCATGTTCCCGATGATTTCGGAAGTCGCCGAGTTCGATCAGGCCAAGGCCATCGTCGAGCGCGAGCTGACCTATCTGCGCCAGCACGGCCACGCGCTGCCGGAACGCATCGATGTCGGCACCATGGTGGAAGTGCCGGCGCTGCTCTACCAGATGGACGAGCTGCTGAAGAAAGTCGACTTCGTCTCGGTCGGCTCGAACGATCTGTTTCAGTTTCTGTTCGCAGTCGACCGCGGCAATGCCAAGGTCTCCGAACGGTTCGACACCATGTCGGCACCGATCCTGCGGGTGCTGCGCGACATCGTGCGCAAGGCCAATGCCGCCAAGAAAAACGCCTCGCTGTGCGGCGAGATGGCCTCCAAGCCGCTCGGCGCGCTGGCGCTGATCGCACTCGGTTATCGCTCGCTGTCGCTGTCGGCGACCGCGCATGGCCCGGTGAAGGCGCTGATCCTCGACCTCGATGCCAAGAAGGCCGAAGCCATCATGATGCCGCTGCTGGACGCGCCGTCCGGCAGCGTCTCGATCCGGCAGAAGCTGACGGAATTCGCGGAAGCCGAAGGCTTGTCGTTGTAGCGAGGCTCAGCCACGTCAACGCACCCTTCCCTTTCCGCCATTGAGACCTCCGCCATGTTACCCGAAGCCAAACTCGATATCCTGCTCGCCCATCACGCCTCGCTCGAGGCCGAGCTGCTTTCTCAGCTGTCGTCCGAGAAGTACGTCCAGATCACGCGCGAGCTTGCCGAGCTCAATCCGCTGATCGATGCCGTCAAGGCCTATCGCGCCGCGCGCGCCGAAATCTCGGATACCGAGACGCTGCTGGCGGATTCCGCGGCTGATCCGGAAATGCGCGGCATGGCGGCAGCCGAGCTCGAAACGCTGCAGGCGCGCGTGGACGAACTCGCGCAAAGGATCCGCGTCGCGCTGTTGCCGAAGGACGCCATGGACGACCGCAACGTGGTGCTGGAAATCCGCGCCGGCACCGGCGGTGATGAAGCCTCGTTGTTCGCCGGCGATTTGTTCCGGATGTATGAGCGTTTTGCCGCGTTGCAGGGCTGGAAGGTCGAGGTGATCTCCGCCAGCGAAGGCACGATGGGCGGCTACAAGGAAATCGTCGCCGAAGTCCAGGGACGCGGCGCATTTGCAAAACTGAAATTCGAATCCGGCGTGCATCGCGTGCAGCGGGTGCCGGACACCGAGACCCAGGGCCGCATCCACACCTCGGCGGCGACGGTTGCGGTATTGCCCGAGGTCGAGGATGTCGATGTCGACATCAGGAACGACGATCTGCGGATCGAGACCATGCGCGCGCAGGGCGCCGGCGGCCAGCACGTCAACAAGACCGAATCGGCGATCCGCATCACCCATATCCCGACCGGCATCGTGGTCATGATGCAGGACAGCCGCTCGCAGCACAAGAACCGCGCTTCGGCGATGAACATCCTGCGCTCGCGCATTTACGACGCCGAGCAGCAGCGCATCAACGCGACCCGCGCGGCCGACCGCCGCGAGAAGGTCGGCTCCGGCGACAGAAGCGAGCGCATCCGCACCTATAATTTCCCGCAAGGCCGCGTCACCGATCACCGCATCAACCTGACGCTCTACAAACTGCCGCAGGTGATCGCGGGCGAAAGCCTGAGCGAACTGACCGACGCGCTGACGACCGAACATCAGGCCGCCCAACTCGCCGCCCAGGGCGCGGCGGCGTGAGCGCCAACGGGTCGTCGTCGTGGTCGTTGCCCCGACGCGCCAACAATCTCGCTGTCGTCCCTGCGAAAGCAGGGACCCATAACCACAGGCCTTCGTTATTGCGTGAGATATCAACGCCTACTGCCCGTCTCGATAAGTCCCGGGGTATGGGTCCCTGCGTTCGCAGGGACGACGGAGCGGTTTTGCGCGAGGATCCCGCATGACGGATTCCCTTCCCGGACAAACCGTCGAGGCCGCGCGGCGCGCGCTCACCGCGCGCTTCAAATCCAATGCGATCGATTCCGCCGAGCTCGATGCGCGGTTGCTGGTCGGCGCGGCGCTTGGCCTCGATCTTACCGGTTTGATCACGGCGGCGCAGCGGCAGCTCACGGCAGATGAAGCAGCGCGGCTGGAGCATTTCGCGCGTCGTCGCCTGCAACGCGAGCCGGTCGCGCGCATTCTCGGCCACAAGGAATTCTGGGGGCTGCCGCTAACACTCTCGGCGTCAACGTTGGTGCCGCGGCCGGACACCGAGACGGTGGTCGAACTGGCGCTGGAATTGCTGCGCGCCGACGGCGCATTGTCTCGCGCATTGCGCATCGCCGATCTCGGCACCGGCTCCGGTGCGATTCTGCTGGCGCTGTTGTCGGAATTGCCAAACGCGCACGGATTCGGCACCGATATTTCGGCGGAAGCTTTGCAGACCGCCACGACCAACGCCGCGCATTCAGGCCTCGCCAAGCGCGCGACGTTCATCGCGTGCGATTACGCGACCGGGCTGTCCGGTCCGTTCGACCTGATCGTGTCCAACCCGCCCTATATCCGCTCGGCTGACATCGCGGGTCTGGCGGCCGATATCAGGGAATATGACCCGCGGGCAGCCCTCGATGGCGGCGCCGACGGGCTGGATGCCTATCGCGCGCTGATTCCCCAGGCAGCAGGTCTTCTGGCGCCGGGCGCAGCCTTGGTTGTGGAGGCCGGCGAGGGCCAGAGCGGGCAGATCCGGGGGATCATGACAGTGGCAGGGTTAATGCCTGCTGGCGCCCCCAAAGCCGATCTGGCTGGCATCCAGCGGGCGGTCGCGGGCCGCAAAATGCCCAGATAAAGTCCTATTGGAACGCAAAAAAACCACTTGGAATATTGCCCGGGAGCGACTACGTTCCGCCTACAACATCGGTCCAGGGTTGCCGCCCCCGTAGTAATATCGGGTGGGGGCCAGAGTTCTCGAAACGAGAGCCCGCCGAGTGAAAGGTTCCAAAACGCAGGTCCAATCGAGCGCAATAGCCTGAGCTGTGCTGCTCCCGACCGCAAAGCGAACGAAAGCCTGATATTGCGCTTGAAGACTTACGCAAGAAACAGTCACGCAAGGCAGTTGCGCAGAGCCTGTGCTCGCAAAACTGCGCGGCTTGTTTCGATTGGGCTCGTTTCTGTTGGACTGGTTTTGGCAGGCTAAGTGATTTGGTCCGGCCGGCTGTGCATGCCGGCGGTTGGGGAACGCGTCCTTGTTGAACGCGATGGTTGGCGAAATCGACGTCACGAATATGAACGACACCGTGATTCGGTGCGCACAGACGTGCGCCCGGTCCGGTGAGGCTACGACGGCAACTGCATAACTTCAGGGCTGGAATAAAGGCGAGACATGAGAAACGGTCAGAACAACAAGCGGATGCGTAATCGGAATAACAGCAGCAATAACAGCAACAATAATAACAATAACCGGCGCGGTCAGAACCCGATGACCCGGGTGTTCGAATCGAACGGACCCGACATCAAGATTCGCGGCACTGCCTCCCACGTTGCGGAGAAATACGTCCAGCTGGCGCGCGACGCGCGCTCGTCCGGCGACCCGGTCGCGGCCGAGAACTACTACCAGCACGCCGAACATTATTTCCGCCTGATCGCCGCTGCGCAGGAGCAGTTCCGGCAGAACCAGCCGCAGCCGCGCACCGAAAACGAAATGCCGGCCGAGGAAGGCGAAGACGAGGGCGAGAACTTCAACCATTTCGGTCAGGAGCCAGGCTTCGTGCCGCAGCAGCAACAGCCGTTCGTGCCGCGCGAGAACAACCAGCAGCGCGACTTTCAGCCGCGCGAGGGTGGTCAGCCGCCCTTCCCGCGCGACCGCGAGCAGCAGCAGCCGCGCGAGCATCATCGTGAACAGCGCGAACATCGTCCGCAGCCGCAATATCAGCCGCAGCCCCAGCCGGTGATTGCCGATACCGGCGGCGTCGATCGCCTGCCGTCCTTCATCACCGGACCGCAGCCGCAGGTGAACGGCGCGCCCGGGTTCGAAGGCAATGGCGGCGGTGAACGCTTCCCGCGCCGGCGCCGCCGGCCGCACGGCCCGCGTCCCGACAATGCGGCCGCCGCTCCGGCCGGCCCGAGCGAAGACTTCAATCCGGGGAATGAGTAATTAGTTTGGCGTCGTCCCGGCCTGGTGCGCAATTGCGCACGGGCGCCGGGACCCACGCCGTGCCATTTCATGGAGGCACGGCGGCAGACGGCTTCTTTCAACAATTGCTATTGGTGGTTATGGGTCCCTGCGTTCGCAGGGACGACAGTGATGCGCGTCGCCGTCGTTGACGATGGCACCAGCACCGGCTGCAACGACGGAATCAACCGCGTGCGTTCGCGATGGGCGGGGATCGCGCGGTAAACCTGTTTGGTCGCTTCCACGATATGGACGCCGGCAAACGGCAGCGACAGTGCGGCGCCGACGCGCTCCCAGGCCATCGCCGACCGCAAGAACCAGCCCTTGCCGACCGGCGGCAGGAACAGCGCCTCGCCCCACGCCGATGGCGTGAACCAGGTCTGCCGCAATAGTTGCGTGATCTGCGCCCGCGAATAGGGTCGGCCGTGCCCGAACGGCGTGTTGTCGGTGCGCGTCCACACGCCGCGGCGATTGGGGATCACCGCGATCAGGCGGCCGGACGGCGCCAGCACCCGCCACACCTCGCGCAGCAACCGCTCCGGATCGTCGGACATTTCCAGCGCATGCACCAGCAACACGCGATCGACAGCGGCGTCCGGCAACGGCATCGAGAATTCATCGATCAGGGTCGCCAGCGCCGGGCGCGCCGTCGGCCATTTCAGCACCCCCTGCGCCGCCGGCATGAACGCGATACAGCGTTCGGAATCTTCCCGGAACAGGCCGAGATAGGGCGTGGGGTAACCGAGCCCGAGCACGCGCAGGCCCTCGGCGTCGGGCCATCGCGCCCGGATGCCACGGTTGATCAGCTGCCGCGCCACAATGCCGAGGCGGCGCGAATAGAAATCACGGAGGTCGATGACGTCGATGGTCATGGGTTCAATCTACCACGCCGCTGTTCCCGGGAGGTTGCAGAAATTTGCATTGCCGTATGAGCGTTAACGCCATATTTCCTGCCCATATGGGGCGTGCTAGAGCATGATCCGGAAAAGTGGGCACCGGTTTTCCGAAGAGATCATGCTCAAACAATTAGCCTCATCATTCATTCTGTTCGCGGGGATACCATGGCTTCGGAAATTCGCACTTTCACCTGCCTCAACGACAATTTCGGCTATTTGATCCACGATCCCGCGACCAAGGCGACCGCCTCGATCGACGCGCCGGAAGCAGGACCCATCATCAAGGCGCTGGAGCGCGAAGGCTGGACGCTGACGGATATCCTGGTCACCCATCACCACCACGACCATGTCGGCGGCGTCGCCGAGCTGAAGCAGAAATACAATTGCCGCGTCGTCGCCCCGCACGACAAATCCACCGTTATCGCCAATGTCGATCTGCGCGCCGGCCATGGCGACGTCATCAAGGTCGGCGGCCTCTTGGTGCGGGTGCTGGAAACGCCCGGCCATACGCTCGACCACATATCTTACGTGTTCGACAGCGAGAAGGCGCTGTTTGCCGCCGACACGCTGTTCTCGATCGGATGCGGCCGGGTGTTCGAGGGCAACTATCCCATGATGTGGGATTCGCTGTTGAAGCTGCGCGCGCTGCCGGATGATTTCAAACTCTATTGCGGCCACGAATATACCGCCTCCAACGTCAAATTCGCATTGACGGTCGAGCCCGATAATCCCGCACTGGTCGCGCGTGCCGCGGAAGTGGCAAAGCTGCGCGCGGAGAACAAGCCGACGATTCCGGTGCTGCTCGGCGACGAAAAGAAATCCAACGTGTTCCTGCGCGCCGACGAGCCGTCGGTCGCCGCCAAGCTTCACATGAAGGGCGCCAGCGCCGCCGACGTGTTCGGCGAATTGCGCGAACGCAAGAACAAATCCTGATGACACTCCCGGCAAATGCTGCCGAGATGAGCGCCGCCGAGATCATCGCGCGGCTTGAGCTGAAGCCGCATCCGGAAGGCGGGCATTATCGCGAGACCTTTCGCGATTCCCGCACCGACGCCAATGGCCGTTCGCGGTCGACCGCGATCTATTTCCTGCTGGCGCGCGGCGAACGCTCGCACTGGCATCGCATCGATGCGGTCGAAATCTGGCACTATTACGCCGGCAGCGCGCTGACGCTGAAGATCGCCGATGACGACGGCGCGTGGAGTTTCAAGCTCGGGGCGAACCTCGCCGCCGGCGAGCAGCCGCAGGCCATCGTGCCGCCGCACACCTGGCAAGCCGCCGAAAGCACCGGCGACTGGACGCTGGTTGGATGCACCGTGGCACCCGGATTTGATTTCGCGACTTTCAAGCTCGCCGAGAAGGATTGGAGTCCTCTCTAGCTCCGTCATTCTCCGATGCGCAATTGCACGTCGGGGAATGACAGATCGGGAATCGGGTGGGTTTGATGCGCCCTCGCGCATAGTTTCCGTCCTCACAGCATGAGGAGCGGAAGATGCACGGGACATTCCATCAATCGAACGCCATCGAACCGGCGATCCTTTATTTCGGCACGCCGGTGGTCCTGATCGGCTCGACCAACGAGGACGGATCGTTCAATCTCGCGCCGATGTCCTCGGCATGGTGGGTCGGCTGGCGCTGCATGCTCGGACTGGCGCGCAATTCCAAGACCACCGAGAACTTGATCCGGACAGGCGAATGCGTGCTCAATCTGCCGTCGGACGCTCTCGTCGGTGCGGTCGATCGTCTCGCGCGCACCACCGGTTCGGATCCGGTACCGCCGGGCAAGAAAATGCGCGGCTACCGGCACGAGAGGGACAAGTTCGGCCTCAGCGGCCTCACTTCGTTGGTCGGCGAAACCGTCGCCGCACCACGTGCGCTGGAATGCCCGGTGCAGATCGAAGCCAAACTCGCTCACGTCCATGAGATGGCGCAGGAGGACGCGGTCTGGTGCGGCAATATCGTCGCGATCGAGGTACGCGTCACCCGCGTGCATGCGCATTCCGGCGTGATGATGGACGGCGAACCGAATCGGATCGATCCCGATAAATGGCGGCCGCTGATCATGAGTTTTCAGCAGTTCTATGGGCTGGCGCCGGAGAAGCTCCAGCGTTCCGAATTGGGGCAGATTCCGGAGGCGATGTACAAGCCGCCGGGCTGGAAACCGGCGGCCGGATGAAGGCTCTTGCGCCGTGCCCACCATCTTGTTCATTGAATGAAGTGGTGGGCACGCTAGTACGGACCTTTTTTCCAGACCATATCCTTGGCCGCGATCAGGCCGCCGCCGGCGATCAGGATGGCGGCGATCGCGATTGACGCGCTTGGCTTGGCGAAGCCTGCCAGAATCAGGAACGCGGTCGAGAGCAGCGGCGTGGCGTAGGACGCTGCCCCGAGCACACGGATGTCGCCGCGCTTCATGCCGATGTCCCAGGTGAAGAACGCGGCGCCTACCGGACCGATACCGAGCGCGACAATGGCGAGCCATTGCCCGGACGTTTCGGGCCACACCGTGGTCTCGACCATGCCATGCACGGCTGCCGCGAGCAGCGCGGTCGCGAGGCAAAAGCCGGCGACGGCATCTGTCGGCACCGCCTTCAGCTTGCGCGACATCACCGAATAGGCCGCCCATACAAAGGCGGCGACAAAGGCCGCCGCGAGGCCGGGGATCTGGCCCGGCGCGAATCCGCCGCCGCTATTGCCTGACAAAAGCAACACCGTGCCGGCGAGACCAAGCAGCGCGCCGATGATATGATGTGCCGCCAGCCGCTCGCCCGGAAGGAACGACGAGAACAGCACGATCAACAACGGCCAGAGATAATTCAGAAGGCCTGCTTCGGCCGGCGGCGCGAAGCGCAGCGCCAGGAAATACAGCGCGTGATAGCCGAACAGCCCGCCGACACCGACCACCCAAGCGACCAGCGGCTGCTTCAACGCGGCGAAGGCCGCGGGCCGCCAGATAAAGCTGATGAAGGCGACCGCGGCACCGATCGCGAAGGTCATGGCGGCGAGTTGAAATGCGGGAATCTTCCCGGTCGCAACCGTCATGACCGACAGCAGCGACCACATCAGGATCGCGGTCAGTCCGATGAGCGTAGCGGTGCGGGGGGTCATGCGGCCGTCATTGCGAGCGAAGCGAAGCAATCCATCTGGCGTCATTAGCAAGAATGGATTGCTTCGTCGCTATGCTCCCTTGCGCAAACGCTTCGCGTTTGTCGCAGGCAATGACGAGGAGGCGTGGCATCACACCATGTATTGCCCGCCATTGATCGTCAGCGTCGAGCCGGTGATGGCGCCGGCTTCGTCGGCGGCGAGGAACACCACGGCGCGGGCGATTTCTTCGGGCTCGCCGAGGCGGTTGACCGGGATCAGCGGCAGGATGCTCTTCTCCAGCACTTCCTTCGGCACCGCCTGCACCATTTCGGTGTTGATGTAGCCGGGGCAGATCGCATTCACGGTGATGCCGCCCTTGGCGTTTTCCAGCGCCAGCGCCTTGGTGAAGCCGATGTCGCCGGCCTTGGCCGCCGAGTAGTTGACCTGGCCGAACTGTCCCTTCTGGCCGTTGATCGAGGAGATGTTGATGACGCGGCCGAATTTGCGGGCGCGCATGCCTTCGATCACCTGGCGGGTCATGTTGAACAGCGAACCGAGATTGGTGTTGATGACCGCGTTCCACTGCTCGAGCGTCATCTTGTGGAAGGCGCCGTCCTTGGTAATGCCGGCATTGTTGATCAGCACCTCGACCGGACCGAGATCGGCCTCGACCTGTTTGACGCCGGCCGCACAGGCGTCGAAGGAGCTGACGTCCCATTTGTAGACGGGAATACCGGTATCGGCTTTGAATTTTTCCGCCGCGGCGTCATTGCCGGCATAGCTCGCCGCAACCTTGTAGCCCGCCGCCTTCAGCGATTTGCTGATCGCGGCGCCAATGCCTCTCGTGCCCCCGGTAACCAATGCAACACGTGCCATGTCGTAGTCCTCCTCCTTGGTGGTCTCTTTTAGTTGCCGGAATTTGTCCGGTCTTTAACGACGCCTGACTTGTTAGGTTCGATGCGCTTCCTCACGCGGCAGCGCAGCAGAGACAAAAATGCCCGGCGCGAGACCGGGCATTTCAGTTTTATCGATTTGCGCCGCGGTTGACAGATGAAGTTTTCATCATTCAACGCACCCTGCTGCCTCTAGTTCAATCGGGTAGTTCAATCGCGTGCAATGCACATGGCAATGCCCATGCCGCCGCCGATGCACAGCGTGGCGAGGCCCTTCTTGGCATCGCGCTTCTGCATTTCGTGCAGCAGCGTGATCAGCACCCGGGCGCCCGACGCGCCAACCGGGTGACCGATCGCAATCGCGCCGCCATTGACGTTGACCTTGGAGGTATCCCAGCCGAGATCCTTGTTGACCGCGCAGGCCTGCGCCGCGAACGCCTCGTTGGCCTCGATCAGATCGAGATCGCCGATGTTCCAGCCGGCCTTCTTCAGCGCGGCGCGGGAAGCCGGGATCGGGCCGGTGCCCATGATCTTGGGATCGACGCCGGCCTGGCCCCACGACACGATGCGGCCGAGGATCTTCTTGCCTTCCTTGGCGGCCTGCTTGGCGGTCATCAGCACCACCACGCCGGCACCGTCATTGATGCCGGACGCGCTGCCGGCGGTGACGGTACCGTCCTTTTCGAAGGCGGGCTTCAGCTTGGCCATCGCTTCGACGGTGGCGCCATGGCGCGGATACTCATCGGTATCCACGATGATGTCGCCCTTGCGAGACTTGATGGTGACGGGGACGATTTCGTCCTTGAACTTGCCGGCCTTCTGCGCGGCCTCGGCCTTGTTCTGCGAATGCACCGCGAATTCGTCCTGTTGGGCGCGGGTGATCTGGTACTGCTTTGCCACGTTCTCGGCGGTGTTGCCCATGTGGTAGCCGTTGAAAGCGTCCCACAGGCCGTCCTTGATCATGGTGTCGACCAGTTCGAGGCCGCCCATCTTGACGCCACCGCGCAGATATTGCGCGTGCGGGGCCATGCTCATGGATTCCTGGCCGCCGGCGACGACGATTTCAGAGTCGCCATTGAGCAGCGCCTGGTAGCCAAGCGCGACCGTGCGCAGGCCCGAGCCGCAGAGCTGGTTGACGCCCCAGGCCGGGCTTTCCACCGGGATGCCGGCGGCGATCGAGGCCTGACGGGCGGGATTCTGGCCCTGCGCCGCGGTCAGGATCTGACCCATGATGACTTCGGAAACACGGCCCGGCTCGATGCCGGCCCGCTCCAGTGCGGCCTTGATGGCGATGGCGCCAAGGTCATGGGCCGGGGTGGTGGCGAAGGCGCCGTTGAAACTGCCGACCGGGGTGCGGGCGGCGCTGACGATGACGACATCGTCTGACATGGACATCTCCTTTGACGTTTAGGGCTTGAGGTTTCTCGACGGCGGGCGGCCGAATGGCGGGCCTGTCTCTTGGGACTATCCTGTTAACCTAGTCATCAAGTGTCAATCGGCCAGAGGCCAAAATCACACCGCGACGCATTCAAAATAGCGTCTCTGGCAGTTTCCGAAGCAGTCTCCATGCCTTGGAATTAACCGTGCCGCACAAAACGGTAGCCGAGCGCCATTGAAAATGCTTACTTTGCTGCGTTGCGCTGCTCGTCTGCCCTTCGGTTATGCCGTCGGGTTCCCCGCTCTCGGTGTCTATTGTGTGAGCCCATGGCAAAGTCAGACCAACCCACCACGATCAAGAAATACGCTAACCGGCGGCTCTATAATACCGGCACCAGCACCTATGTGACGCTCGAGGATCTCGCAGCGATGGTGAAGGATGGCGAGGATTTTCTCGTCTATGACGCCAAGACCGGTGACGACATCACCCGCTCGGTGCTGGCGCAGATCATCTTCGAACAGGAAAACAAGGCCGGGCAGAACCTGCTGCCGACCACATTCCTGCGCCAGCTGATCCGCTTCTACGGCGACAGCATGCAGATGGTGGTGCCGAAATATCTGGAACAATCGATCGACACGCTGACGCGCGAGCAGGAAAAGTTCCGCAAGCAGCTCACCAACACCTTCTCCGGAACACCGTTCGCGCCGCTCGAAGAGCATGTCCGCCGCAACATGGAACTGTTTCAGCAGACGTTCTCGATGTTCAAGCCGTTCGTGCCGCCGCGCGGCGGCGTGGCCGCGATGGAGCCCGAGAAACTGCCGGAGCCGGCGCCCGACGACGCCAACATCGACGACCTCCGCCGCCAGATGAAGGACATGCAGGACCGCCTCGAGCGCATGTCGAAAGAGCCGAAGAAGGAAGAGTAGTTCGCGCCATCGTCGCTTGCGCGAATCTCTCCACGAGTCGTCCCGGGCTTGACCCGGGACCCATAACCACAAATCTTTATTTGGCAAAGAGCTGGAGCTCCAGCTCCGCATAACCGCGCGCATCGGTGGTTATGGGTCCCCCGATGCGCAATTGCGCATCTGTGATCGCGCTTCGCTTGTCCGGGACGACGGAGAGATTTTCAACGCGTCCCCAATTTCAACTCGCCGCCGGCAACACCGCTTCCGCCGCCACGGCCCACGGCCGCTCCGGTGACGCGAGACCGATCAGGCGGCCCTGGATGTAGTCGCAGCCCCATTCGCGCAGCATCACCGCGGACTCCTCGTCCTGCACCCATTCCGCCACGGTCTTGATCTGCAGCCGGCGCGCCAGATCGATCAGCGTCTGCACGAAGGCGCGATCGTCGGCCGAGCGCGCGATGTTCTGCACGAAGGCGCCGTCGATTTTCACGATGTCGACGCCGAGCTTGCGCAGATTCCGGAATGAGGTGTAGCCGGCGCCGAAATCGTCGATCGCGATCCGGCTGCCGAAATTCTTCAGCCGCGTGACGAAGCCTCTGACGTCGTCGATATCCTGGATCGCCACGGTTTCGGTGATCTCCACGATCAGCCGCTCGCCCACGCCGGGATGCGCGCGCATCAGCGATTCGATTCCGGTCCACCAGTCCGGGTCCATCGTGGTGTCGGGCGAGATGTTGAGGCTGAGCTGCACGTTCGGCGAGGCCGCAAGCTCGGCGACCGCGAGTTCGAGCACGCGGTGATCGACCAGCCGGATCAGGCCGAGTTTTTCCGCGACGGGCACGATGTCGGGCGCCAGCAGCGCCTGGCCGTCGTCCTGCTCCATCCGCACCAGGCATTCGTAGAACGCAGGCTGACGCGAGCGCGCCTCGACCACGGGCTCGAACGCCGTCACGATCCGGCGCTCGTTTAGCGCGGTGACGATTTCATCGGTGACGCGGATATTGACGCGACGCTGCGCGTCGCGTTCGACATTGGGCTTCCACAGCGCGAACGATCCGGCGCGGCGATTCTTGGCGCCGTCCAGCGTTTCCTGCGCGCGGGTAACCGCCTCGTCGGCATTGCGGGCATAACGGGGGATGCTGATGGCGCCGATCGAGGCCGTCACCGACACCGGTCCGGAGACGGTCGGCACCACCTCGTCGCGAATGCCGGCCAGGAACCGCTCGGCCGCGACATTGGTGTCGTCGACGGTGCAGTTGCGCAAGATCAGGCCGAATTTGTTGCCCGAAAACCGCCCGAGCACGTCGCCGCCGCGCAGCCGCGCGCGAATGCGTCTGCCGACTTCGGCGATCACGCCGTCGGCGACATCGAAGCCGAAGGCGTCATTGATGCGCGCCAAATGATCGATGCCGATCAGCATGAAGGCGCAGGACGAGCGGAAGCGCGCGGCCTCCTCGATCGCTTCGGCGAGGGCGGCGACCAGATGGGTGCGATTGAGTTCGCCGGTCAGGGGATCATGCTGCGAAAGCCGCACCAGTTGCTCGTCGCGGGCATGGCGCTCATTGTTGATGCGGACGATGCCTTGCGCGCGCGCCGGCCGGCCGTCGGCGCCGGCGAACCAGCAGCCGGTTTCCTCGATCCAGATCACGGGCGCGGAGGTCGAGGCCCGCACGCCATATTCGGCCCGGTAGGCGACGCCCTCAGCCCCGCGCACCGGGGCCGGTTGGCCCAGCGCGTCGGTCCGGATCGAGCGCGCCGGCTCGATCAGCTTGGCGAACCCGGTGCCGCTTGTCAGCGCTTCCGGGGGGATGTCGGTGAAGACCGAGGCGGCGTTATCGCTCCAGGCGATGGTGTCGGCGGCGAGATCCCAGACGAAAGCCGCCTGCCCGAGCGAGGCGAGGATGCTGGAGGCTTGCGGGACAGCGGGCATCAAAGTCGCCTCGATTCGGGACAACGCAGGGAAAGGCAAGGTGATTCTGGCAGTCTGAGAATGGCTCAATCGAACCACAGGCTAGGCGAAGTTCATAAATAATCTGGAAACCACGTTTTATGAGAGGTGCAAACCTGGAGGGAACGAACCGGCACGCATCGGCATAGGCCTTGCGAGGAGCAGATCGCAGTAGGGTGTTACGTCCCAAAACGTGACAGTTTTAGCCGGTTGCGTGCGATGCTGGATAATGATCGATCAGACCAGGTTATGGACGGCGAAGTCCTCGACGCCGATGCGCCCGCCTGTGTCGCGCTGGTGCCGGTGACCCAGCCGGTGCAGTGGGCGCGGAAATCAACCATGGCGCGGCCCGATCCAAGCTTCGTGGCCCATTTGATCGCGACCGCCGACCAGGTGCCGCAAACCCGCAATCTGCGGCGCGCCTCGATCGAGGATGCGCAGACCGCCTATGGCGCGCACCCGCAGGAACGACGCAGCGTGGCGCGGCGGACCCGGCAGATCATCTAAATCCAGTCTGAACGATCAATCAGCGCGGCGGCGTGCCGGGCGATGTCGGCGTGCCGCTACCCGGCTGCAGATCCGGCGACGGCACTTCCGGCGAGGCCGCATCGGGCGTGGCGGGCTGCACGGGCGCTGGTTCGGGGTGATCCAGCCGCACGGATTCGGCGGTTGCGACCGGCGCCGTTGGCGCGGGTGCCGGCACAGGTTCGGCCAAAGCCGGCTCGGCTTTCGGTTCAGCTTTTTTTGCGCTCTTGGCCGAAACTGCCGGCACCGCCACAGCGCCACGCCGGGTGCGCAAGGCAAGGCCGGACAGGAAATCGACCAGCGAAAGCGCCGTCAGCAGGAAATAGGTCGACGTGCCGAACTTCGGCAACAGCACGAATTCGGCGGCGGCCGCACCGAACACGATCAGCGACAGCAAATGGTCGGTGAGATATTTCGCGCCGGGACGCGCGCCCTTGATGACCTCGAACAGCAGCAGCAGGATGCCGAGCGCAATCAGGACGTCGCTCAGCGCCACCTGCCATTCCACGCCCGACATCAGCGCCAGCTTGAACAGCGGCGCGCCGAACACGACGTCCGGCATCAGGAAGGCGATGATGTTGTAGATCGCGAGCGGAATCAGAAGCAGTGGGAATCCGACCATGGACATCAGCGAGGCCTACCTGAAAAGGAAACCGGAACGTTCCCGGACGAAGCATAGCACCTCGCCTTCGGGAACCGTCTTACCCCACTCATTGGCCGAATTCAGGCACGGCCAGCAGCCGCGCCAACCTGTGCCCGATCAGGATTCCTGCTCAGGACTCTTTCTTGGCCTTCAGAACCTGCCGGCCCTTGTACATGCCGGTCTTCAGGTCGAGATGGTGCGGACGGCGCAATTCGCCCGAATCCTTGTCTTCAGCATAGGTCGGCTTCTTCAATGCGTCCGCCGAGCGGCGCATGCCACGCCGCGAGGGCGATGTTTTTCTTCTGGGAACGGCCATAACGGTCCTCTAGGGGTGTTGTCGGAGGGCATCGTCCTGGTAGCGGACCGCCCAGCGCTTCAAAGCACGGGCTGTGATGCCGATAAGGCCGCGCTTATAGAGGAAGGGATGGCGTATGGCTAGGGTCGGAAGCGGTTAAAACGGGCCAAAATTGGCTCAGAAAGCACGATTCTCGCTCCAGCAACGCTGTAGCGCCGCGGCATTGGCCCGCGCCTGGTATGTCCCGGCCAAACGCCGCACCCCGGGGCCCGGATTGCGGGCGCTGCGCCTCACAGGATTGGGCAGGATCGCCGCCAAAAGGGCCGCCTCGCGCGGCGACAGGGTCGCGGCCGAATGGCCGAACGCGTAATTGGACCCGGCCTCGGCCCCGAACTGCCCGGAGGGGCCGAGTTCGGCGATGTTGAGGTAGATTTCGAGAATCCGCTGCTTGGGCAGCACCAGGTCGATCCACATCGCCAGCGGCACTTCCAGCGCCTTGCGGACCACGCTGCGGCCTGGCCACAGGAACAGGTTCTTCGCCACCTGCTGGGTGATGGTCGAGCCGCCACCCGACACCTCGCCCTCTTCGTGGTCGTCGATCGCCTCCTGCAGCGCGCCCCAATCGACCCCTCGATGGCTGCAGAATTTGGCATCCTCGGAGCCCACCACCGAGCGCGGCAACGACGGCGAAATCGCCTTGAAATCAATCCATTGCCGCGACACCGGCGCGCCCTTGAGCCAGCGCCAGGCCATCAGCGTCGAGACCGGATGGCCGGCGCGATAGAACGGCGTCACCAGATACGGCAACAGCAGCACGGCCAGCAAAATCAGCAATAGAATTCGGACAATGCGCAAAATTGGATGCTTCCGGTTCAGCCCAGCGCCTTTCCGTTTCGATTAAATCGAAACGGAAAGGCGCTGAATTCCTCTTTCTGACGCGTTTTCTTGACGCGAACCGGGGCCAGTTCGCTGGAAAACGCTTTAGCCGGCCCAAGGTCGATCAACAGACCCCTTAATAGGTGACATCGCCATGATATTTCGTGGGTTTTCCAGCACTTTTAAGGCGTTTCGGGCTGGCTGGCGGAATTGACTGACGCCGTGCCATCAGGGATTGTCCGGCCAAATTGATCTGGAGCTATTCTTAAATGACGACCGCGACTGCCGACTTTACCAGGCGATTGGACCAGATCGCCGAAGATACCGAAGCCCTGCTGGCGAAGCTGTTGGCGGATACGCTATTGCCCGACGAGATCGCGCGGCCGAAGCGGCTGATGGATGCGATGCGCTATTCGAGCCTCGGCGGCGGCAAGCGCCTGCGGCCGTTCCTCGTGGTTGAGAGCTCGGCCGTGTTCGGCGTGTCGCGCGATGCCGCGCTCCTCGCCGGCGCGGCGCTGGAATGCATCCACTGCTATTCGCTGATCCATGACGATCTGCCGGCGATGGACAACAGCGATTTGCGTCGCGGCCGGCCGACCCTGCACAAGAAGACCGACGACGCCACCGCGATCCTCGCCGGCGACGCGTTGCTGACGCTGGCGTTCGACATCGTCACCCGCGACGAGATTCACAAAGATCCAACCGTGCGCCTGTTGCTGACGCGCGCGCTGGCCCGCGCCTCCGGCATCGGCGGCATGGTCGGCGGGCAGATGCTCGATCTGGCCGGCGAAGGCCGGTTCGGCGACCGCGAACCGGTCGACGTGGCGCGGCTGCAGCAGATGAAGACCGGCGCGCTGTTGCGCTATGGCTGCATCGCGGGCGCGATCCTCGGCCAGTCCAGTCAGCAAGAGTATCAGGCGCTCGACGATTACGGCCGCGCGCTTGGCGAGGCGTTCCAGATCGCCGACGACCTGCTCGACGTCGAAGGCGACGCCGCGGCCCTCGGCAAGCCGGCCGGCGCCGATGCGGCGCTCGGCAAGACCACGTTCGTCACGCAACTGGGCATCGACGGCGCCAAGCAGCGCGTGCGCGATCTCCTGGCGCGGGCGGATTCCGCACTGTCGATCTTCGGTGCCAAGGGCGACGTGCTGAAGGCCGCGTCGCGCTTCGTCGCCGAACGCAAGAACTGACGTGCCATCGCAGAAAAAGGAACTCGACGAACTCGTCGACCGGTTCAGGAAAAAGCCGGTTCTGCTCCGTGTGGTCTATGCGCGGCCACGCACCTTCATTGCGATCGCGGTCGGCATCATCGCGTTCTTTTTGCTGCCGGACTCGCTGCGGCTGGTGACGCGGTTATTGATCGGTTGGGATATCTTTACAGCGCTGTATCTCGTGCTGGTGTTCACTATGGTGTTCAGGACCGGCATGCGGCACATCCGCCGCAACGCGGCGCTACAGGACGATGGCCGTTTCCTGATCCTGCTGGTAACGGGGCTCGGCGCCTTCGCCAGCATCGCCGCCATCGTGTTCGAACTTGGTGCCGCGAACCGCAGCGCACCGGCATTGGTGCTGGCGACGGTGACCATCATCCTGTCATGGGCAGCGGTGCACACGGTGTTCTCGCTGCACTATGCGCATGAATATTACCGCGGTGGCAAACCGGGCGGCCTGCAATTTCCAAGCGGCGACCAGCATGAGGACGCCGACTACTGGGACTTCGTCTACTTCTCGTTCGTGATCGGGATGACCGCACAGGTTTCCGATGTCGGGATCACCGACAAGATGATCCGGCGCACCGCGACCGTGCACGGCATCATCTCATTCGTGTTCAATACCGCACTGGTCGCGCTGATGGTCAACATCGCCGCGAGTGCGATCTAGCAGCGCTCGTTCGGCGGTGAACCGCAGACCATGGACAAAAAACTACGAAAACAACCCCATGCACAGTAGGGGTGGGGCCTCGCCTCATCCGAAAACGCAAGATGTAGGGGGTGTATTCCAGGACCTGAGTGCGATCGCGCTCAGTTGCAGGCTTCCACATTACCACCGGTGCCATTGCGCGGCGAGCCGCCCTGATAGTCGATACGACAGCCTCGCCTGACCGGCCGGCAACCGCCTGAGTCGCAAATGATCTGGCCCGATCCGCCAGCCGAAGCACGGGGCCGGGAGACATTGGCCTCGGGCAGGTCTTGTCGCCGTTCCCGAACCGGACGCTCCCGACGATCATCGGTATCGCGATCGCGCCTCGCCACCGGCTTGCTGGCGCGGCGCTTTTCGCACTCATTGTCGTCGTTGAGGAACGATCCTGCCGCACAAGTGATCCTGACGCAACGGTCGCCATCGGCCTCGAAGCCATGCTGGCAAACCAGCGGGCAAACGCGCGAGCTCTTCTGCTTGATCGCATCGAGTGTGTCGACACTGGCCACCTTGGCGTCGAGCCTGGTCCCGGCATAGCGATTGAACTGCGTCAGCGAGCGCTGCGAGGCTGAATTCCAGTCGCCATCGGCGGCGCTGGTCAAGCAACCAACCCGACGCAGTTCGGCTTGCACCGATTTGGTCACGTCGGCCGAGGGGGCTTGCGGCGGAGGCAGAGCCGCGAGATTCACGGCCTTGTCCCTGGCCGGCGCGGGCGCCTCAACCGCGAGGCGTTTCTGCTCGGCCGCCGCGGCCTGATCCTGCGCAATTTGCTGGGCCTTTTCCGCGGCGATCCGCGCCTGTTCGGCAGCCCTGACATCGGCCTCCGCCTTCGACTGCTGGGACCTCTGGGCGCCCTCGGCGACGAGCCGCGCCCGCTCCTGTTCGGCCAGCCGCGCCTTCTCGGTCGCGGCGACGCGGATTTCCTCGGCGGCAATCTTGTCGAGCTGCAGCTTGGCGAGGTTGGCGTAGAAACCGTCAGGATATTGCGTGAGGAAGGCGTTGAGCGCGTTCTTGTTGCCGAGTTGCAGCGCCAGTTCGTAGTCGCGGCGGGCCTCGGCCTGCGCGCTGAGCGCGGGCGAGAGAGCAGCCGCCGCTGCGGGCGCAGCCTTGGGGGCCGGCACCAGCGGCACGTCTTCGCCGCCCAGTGAACCATAGACAAACGGCTCCTGCCTGTTGCCGGTGCTCTTGAGCACTTCGTCGCGGACGAATCCGAAAGCGCGGCGAACATCCAGACCGGGGGTCGCGAGGTGGCGCGAAAGTGCCGTCGTGAACGGGCTGTTCTTGCCGTCACCATCGGCTGCGGTGAACCCGGCCTTGGCGGAATAGGCGATCAGCACGTTCGGGCTGGTCGGCTCGACCTTGGCCAGACCCTGCCCGATGGCGCGCGTGGCCACGGTACGCTTCATGCTCTTGGCAAACGGATTGTCCCGGCAAGCGTCGAGAATGACGAGCCGCAATTTCTTGGCCGGCTCGATCGCGATCAGTACGCGATCCAGCGAGAGGGCCTCGTCGTACACGTCGGTGTCGCGTTCCAGCTTCGCATCCACCGGAATCAGATAATTGGCGCCATCGACCTCGATGCCATGGCCGGCATAATAGACAACGGCGATATCGGCATCGCGGGCGCGGTCGGCAAAGTCGCGCAGCGCGCGCCGGGTCTCGGCCGCCGGCAGATCGCGGCGGGATTCGACGACGTCGAAGCCGGCATCCTTCAGCGTCGCGGCGATCTTGGCGCTGTCGTTAACGGGATTGGCAAGCGGCGCGACATTCAGATAGGCGGAATTGCCAAGCACCAGCGCCACGCGCTTCTCGGCAAACGCTGGCTGGCACACAGCCAATAGCGCTGCGGCGGCAGCGATCCATCGAACTAATCCTGGAGATCCAGATTTCATCATGACGCCCCGGAGCCTCGTATTTACCGATCCGGGGCCATGCCTATCACGGGCCTGGGCCGGCCTTTGTGAGGTGGGTCACGAAC
>JACDAG010000031.1 GCA_013695565.1 Bradyrhizobium sp. | reverse complement strand
GTGATGCGCCTGCTGGCGCAAGCCATGCCGAACAAGAAAATCGCACGGACACTCGGCCTGTCGCCGGAAACCGTGAAATGGCACCTCAAGAATATTTACGGCAAGCTTGGCGTTTCCAGCCGGGATGAGGCTGTCGCGCGGGTACGCGATTCCAATTGGGAATCCGGCATAGCTCCGCGGCGCTAGGCTGGCCGCCGGCTTCACTGCAAATCCTCATCGCTGTGTCCTGTGCGCTCCCCCCCGACGGGGGTGGGGCCTGTTCGAGGGCGGCGGCGTACCAATGAGGCAGCTCAAAGATGGGTTTCTGGCGCCATCACCACTTTTAGGAGTAGGCCGTGGACATTTCCCGAACCGTTTTCCGCGACGACCACGAGATTTTCCGTTCATCAGCACGGAAGTTCCTGGAGCGTGAGTGCCTGCCGCGCCAGTCGGAGTGGGACGACGCGGGTAAGGTCGATCGCGAGACCTGGCTGAAGGCAGGCCGCGAAGGATTGCTCTGCGTCACGCTCCCGACGGAGTATGGCGGGGGCGGCGGTGATTTTGGCCACGCGACGGTGATGGCGGAAGAGATCGCCAGAATCGGGCTGAGCGGCCCGGGCTTCGCTGTGCACTCGGATATCATTGCGCCTTATATTGCCCGCGTCGGAAACGAGAAGCAGAAGCAAAAATGGCTTCCCGGCGCCTGCACCGGCGAAATCATCCTGGCCATCGCCATGACGGAGCCGGGGACAGGCAGCGATCTCAAGGCTATACGCACCACGGCAGTGCGCGACGGCGACGAGTATGTCATTAACGGCAGCAAGACATTCATCAGCAATGGTCTGAATGCCGATATCGTCATCGTGGTGTGCAAGACCGATCCGAAGGCTGGCTCCAAGGGAGTAAGCCTGATCGTTGTCGAAACCAACCGGCCTGGCTTTCGGCGCGGTCGCAAGTTGAAGAAAATCGGACAGTACGCCCAGGACACAGCCGAGCTGTTCTTCGACGACGTGCGTGTACCGGCGAGCAATCTGTTGGGCGAAGAAGGCAAAGGTTTTGGCTACCTGATGGGCGAACTGCCCCAGGGGCGTCTCTCGATTGCGGTTTCTGCGGCGGCGCGGCTGGAGGCGGCGCTTGAACAGACGCTGGAGTATGTGAAGGGACGAAAAGCTTTCAATCAAACGGTCTGGGATTTCCAGAACACGAAATTCAAGCTCGCCGACATCAAGGCCCAGGCGGTCGCCGTTCGCCTGATGATCGATCATTATCTGGCGGAGCACATGCGCCGGCGTCTCACTCTGGAAGAGTCGGCCATTGCAAAGCTGTTCGCGACCGAAACGCTCGGCAAGGCCCTCGATGAAATGGTTCAGCTGCATGGTGGCTATGGATACATGCTGGAGTATCCGATAGCCCGGTCCTTTGTCGATATGCGCGTATCCCGGATCTACGGAGGCACCAGCGAAGTGATGCGCGACCTGATCTCGCGCAAGCTCTGAATCCTTTCCAACGGGTCGCTGACAGATAGGCTTGCCCGAAAGCCCGACGCCAGCGGCCGGTCAATTCTGAACGCCAACGGGAGCGAGCATGACTGATCTTCTGGACCTTAGCGGTCGCGTTGCCCTGATCACGGGCGCCGGACAGGGCGTTGGCCGCCAGATAGCGCTGCATTTTGCCACGCATGGCGCTGCGGTCGTGATTAATGACTACCATATCGACCGGGCTGAATCCGTCACCTCGGAAATTGCGGCGATGGGAAGCAAGGCGTTGGCCATCCGGGCCGACGTAACCGATCTTGCCTCCGTGAAGGCGATGGTGGCGGAGGCAAACAACGCCTTTGGCCGTATCGACATTCTCGTTAACAACGCGGGAAACGCAGGTGCGGTCCCTGATCCGGCGGCGCGGAAGCCGTTTTGGGAAACCGGTCCTGAAGTCTGGAACAGCTTTCTCGGCGTCAATCTCTACGGCGTGATCAATTGCTCGGGCGCCTGCATCCCCGGCATGATCGAGCGGCAAGGCGGCCGCATTGTCACGATTATCTCTGACGCCGGACGATCAGGTGAAGCGGGCCTCGAAGTGTATTCCGGTGCCAAGGCGGGAGCAGCCGGCTTTACGCGGGCGGTGGCACGAACGCTCGGGCGTCATCAGATCACCGCGAATTGCATTGCCATCGCCGCGACGATGACGCCTGCGATCGAGGGGCGTCTGAAATCAGATCCCGACCTGCTCAAAAAAATGATGGAAAAGTACGTGATCCGGCGTCCGGGTCAGCCGACCGACGTCGCCAACATGGCGCTCTTTCTCGCTTCGGAAGCCAGCGCCTGGATCACGGGACAGACCTATCCGGTTAACGGCGGATTCTCCTTTGCAATGTGAGGCGCTACAGATGGACGATACCAATCAAAGAGTTCTGACCGAGCAACGCGGCCATATCCTGGTCGTAACGATCAACAGGCCCGAGGCGAGGAACGCCTTCGACCTGAAATCGGCGCAGGCGATGCATGCTGCGATGGACTTGCTTGATCAGCAAGACGATCTGTTTGTCGGCATCATCACCGGTGCGGGTGGCGTCTTTTCGGCAGGTGCCGATCTGAAAGCAGTCGCGCGTGGCGAACGCGCTGTGACCGAACGGGGCGGGTTCGGCATGTTCCGCCGTCCGTCGCGAAAGCCCCTCATTGCGGCCGTTGAGGGTTATGCGGTTGGCGGCGGATTGGAGCTTTGTCTGTCTTGCGACCTGATCGTCGCCGCGCGCGACGCCAAGATGGGGTTGCCGGAAGTCAAACACAACGTCGTTGCAGTCGGTGGTGGCCTGTTCCGGTTGCCGCGGCGCATTCCTCATCACATTGCCATGGAGTTGGCGCTGACGGGGGGCTTCGAGAACGCTGAATTCTTCCAGCGCTACGGCCTGGTCAATCGCGTTTGCGAACCGGGCGGCGCGCTGGACGAAGCGCTGGCACTCGCCGATACCCTCCTCGTCAACGGACCGACCGCACTCGCGGCGTCGAAAGAGATCATCTTTCGCTCCTCCAACTGGACCGACGAGGCCGGCTGGACCGAGCAAGCCCCGATCGCGGCCGTGGCCTTCGATGCCGAAGATCGAACCGAGGGACTTCGCGCCTTCGCCGAGAAACGCAAGCCGGTCTGGCGCGGCCGTTAGCCCGCAGACGCCGCGCGCATTCAATCGCACACCCACTTCGTAGAGGAACGCACCATGGCAGACGCCCTTATCATCGACGCGTGCAGGACGCCGCGCGGCATCGGCAAGGCAGGCAAGGGCGCGCTGGCCGGCATCCATCCGCAGCAATTGGGCGCCACCGTGCTGCGAGCACTGGCTGACCGCACCGGGATCGATACGGCCGACGTCGACGACATCATCTGGGGCACCAGTTCCCAACGCGGGCAACAGAGCGGCGATCTCGCCCGCATGTCGGCACTCGACGCCGGCTACGATCCGCGCGCGAGCGCGGTTACGCTCGATCGCTTCTGCGGTTCGGGGATCACCAGCGTCAGTATGGCCGCCGCCTCCGTCATGTCGGGCTCCGAGGATCTGGTGATCGCCGGCGGCACCGAGATGATGTCGATGGACGGCCGCCGGGGCGAAGGTCCGCTC
>JACDAG010001002.1 GCA_013695565.1 Bradyrhizobium sp. | reverse complement strand
CATCGTGCTCGCGCTGCCCTCGGGGCGCCGGCCGTCCAAGCACGTCCGCTACGAGTAATTCGTTCCGGCCAAGCCCAGGGTTTCCCGGGCCGGAACAGCTGTTTGCAGGCGCGCCCCAAGCGCGTTCTGCGGCAAAGCGCACGCAGAAAGCGGTGCTTTGCCTCCTATCCAGGGCCAAAACTTGCCCAAAGACCCTTGACATACCAGCGCTTTCGGCAGAACGCCTGTCGGAAGCGTCATGGACTGTTCATGGATCTGATTACCACCACTTCCGACCTCGCGGCTGCCTGCGATCGCCTCTCCAAGCACCCGGTCATCACCGTCGACACGGAGTTCCTCCGCGAGACGACCTACTACCCGCTGCTCTGCGTCGTACAGATGGCCAGCGCGGACGAAGCCGTCGTGGTCGACACACTGGCCGAGGGCATCGACCTCAAGCCGTTCTTCGAGCTGATGGGCAATGAGGCGGTCCTGAAGGTGTTCCACGCCGCCCGCCAGGACATCGAGATCGTCTGGCACCAGTCCGGCACCATTCCGCACCCGATCTTCGACACGCAAGTGGCCGCCATGGTGCTCGGCTATGGCGACAGCATCGCCTATGACGCGCTGGTCGAGCGCATCACCGGCCACCGGCCGGACAAGACGCATCGCTTTACGGATTGGTCGCGCCGGCCGCTGACCGAAGACCAGATGCATTACGCGGTCTCCGACGTCACTCATTTGCGCGACGTGTTCGCCGCACTCGATGCCGATCTGAAGAAGCGCGGACGCAGCGAATGGGTCAGCGAGGAGATGGAAGTCCTGACCTCGCCGAAAACCTATGATTTCCACCCCGAGCGCGCCTGGGAGCGGCTGAAGACGCGGGTGCGCAAGCCAAAGGAATTGGCCGTGCTGATGGAAGTCGCGGCCTGGCGCGAACAGGAAGCGCAAAGCCGTGACGTGCCGCGCTCACGCGTATTGAAGGACGACGCGGTCGGAGACATCGCGACCCATGCGCCGACCTCGCTGGAGCGGCTCGCCAATCTGCGCTCGCTGCCGAAGGGCTTCGACCGCTCGAAATGGGGCACCGATATCGTCGCCGCCGTGCAGCGCGGCATCGCCCGCGATCCCGCGAGTTTGCCCAAGATCGAAAAACCGCGCGGCAATTCCAATGGCGCTGCGATCGTCGAGCTGTTGAAAGTGCTGCTGCGGATGACCTCGGAGCGTCACGCCGTCGCCTCCAAGGTGATCGCAACCGTCGACGATCTCGAACAAATCGCCAACGACGATGCCGCCGATGTTGCCGCACTGCATGGCTGGCGCCGCGAATTGTTCGGCGAAGCGGCGCTGTCGCTGAAGCACGGAAGGCTGGCGCTGGCGATCGAAAAGGGCCGCGTGGTCCGGGTCGATCGCGATCAGGCGGTCTGAGGCGCGCAGCAATATCTGCGCGATCGTGCCGGTGGCCTAGATTATTTTATTCCCGATCGGGGTCACAGGCTTCGGCGGTGCCGTTGTGCTGTTAATTTGTTCAAGCTTGTCAAAACCCTGAGGCGGGATCGCAACGCCGTGCCCGGCCGAGATGTTGTCCAGCTCCTCAAGCGTCAATTCACGGGGATCGCTGGCTGGCCCCTGGGCATCCGGTTTCGCCATTTCGATTTCTCCACGGTGAGGGAGAAATCTACGCGGGACGGCGCCTGGTTTCAATGACGCGGGTCACGTCTGGTTTCCTTACCTCGCCCCGCTTGCGGGGAGAGGTCGGATCGCCCTTGCGATCGGGTGAGGGGGTACAGGTCCATCAACTCGCACTGTCTGCGCGGATAGAGCCCCTCACCCTCTCCCCGCAAACGCGGGGGCGAGGGAGAAGAAAAACTCACCACTTCAATTCGAGGCCGAACGTGCCCTGATGCGACTGCAGCGCAGCGCGGAATTTGGCGTCGTAGTTGATGTAGAGCCGTGCGGTGTTGGTCAGGCTGAGCGAGGCCGAGGCGCCGGCATCCGCGCCATACTGGCTTTCGCCGATACCCTGGAAGGTGACGCTCTGGGCACCGAGACTGATAGTGGTGTCGGCGAAATTCTGCATGACGTTGTTGACGAACTTGCCATACGCCGACAAGTCAAAAATCTTCTTGTCGAAGATCCAGTAGTGCCCGACCTCGGCGCCGGCCAGCACGCGGAAGCGCTGCACGGTGGCGCCGGTCGCCGACACCGGATCGAGGCCGCCGTATTCCTGCATCGAACCGGTCCGCGCGCGGACATATTCGACCGCCCCCTTGGGCACGACGCGGTACTGGTCCTTGGACCAGTAATAGCTGATCTCGCTCAGCACGCCGTCGAGCTTGGCATTGTAGCCGGCGGTCGCAAAACCCAATCCGGTATCGCGGCGCGAATTGATGTTGCCGACCCCGTGCACGATCGCGCTGGCCCAGGTCCACGGCCCGGCATCGACCGACGCGGTGAAGCCGAATTGCGTCAGATCAATCCGCGCCGACTGCAGCGCCAGCGGCACGTCGATATCGGTGCGGCTCTGGTCGACGGAGAAACCGACATTGATGCCGGTTGCAACGCGCGCGCCGATCCCGGCGATGCCGCCCCAGGTCTTCCGATTGTCGCCGGCAAAGAACCCGAGCGGACCGTTGTTCGCTGAAATGCCGTAGCCCTCGAACCAGGTCCGGTAGCGCGGCGTTTCCGTGGCCTCGGAGGCGCCGCCGCCGCCCGGATTGGTCCGCATCATGCGGGAAAAGCCGCTGGCGGTGCCGAACCGCTCCAGGAAATTGCTGCCGAGATTGGTGATGGTGGCTGTCGAGGACACCGTTGAATTGATCATCGACGGTGTCGGGGACGGTGTGGGCGTCGGTATCGGCGTTGGCGTCGGGCTTGGCGATGTCGTTGGCGCCGGCGACGGGGATTGCGCGTGCGCCGCGGACATGGCGCCGACCGCGACCAGGCACACGATCGTCATCCGTCGCGCCAACGAACGACCGGCCCCAAACTTGCGCGTTCGCGAAGCCCGCGATGAGCAGCGCATCATCTTCATTCCCGAAAAACGCGCCCGCTCGAAAAAATGCGCAAAATTGCCCGTCGGCAGGTCCCGATTTGCGCCCAGTTTCTGCGGAGCGTCAATCGGTTACGGTGCTCGCGAAGGATTGAATACGGGCCATTGTTGTTCGGCGGCCACAGGTGGGCTGACCATCCTCGGCTGGTCCGGGAACCGGCTAATCCACCGCGGGCCAAACCAGGTTTCCGTCCGCGGCGGCCTGTCCCGAAATCCGGCAGAGATCGCCCTCAAGGCGAACCTTGCCGCTGGCCAGCAGCCGCAGCGCCTCCGGATAGATGCGGTGCTCGAGCGTGAGGATGCGCTCCGCCAGCGTGTCGGCGGTATCGTCATCGGCGACCGTCACCGCACCCTGCATCAGAATCGGCCCCGCGTCGGTTTCAGGAATCACGAAATGCACGGTGGCGCCGGAAATCTTGACGCCGGTCGCGAGCGCCTGGCCGTGCGGATCGAGACCCGGAAACGACGGCAGCAGCGAGGGATGGATGTTGAGCATCTTGCCGTACCAGCGCTGGACGAATTCGGCGGTGAACAGCCGCATGAATCCGCCGAGGCAAATCAGCTCGATGTTCTTTTCATCCAGCGCCCGCTGCAGGACAGCCTCGAAACCGGCCCGGTCCTTGCCGAACGGCTTGCTTTCGATGACCGTGGTCGGAATGCCGCTGGCAGCGGCCCTTTCCAGACCACCGGCATCGATGCGGTTGGAAATCACGGTGACGATTTCGGCGGGAAAGTCCGGCGCCGTGGCCGCATCGATCAGTGCGGCCATGTTCGATCCGCGCTCGGAGATCAGAATGGCGACGCGGCGCTTCATGGCGTCACCGCGACAGGTCCAGATGACCGTTATAGACCACGCGGTGCTCGCCTTCGGCCGCTATCACTTCGCCCAGAAGGGCCACGCCCTCGCCGCCCTCGGTGAATATCTCGGTGACCTCCTGGATCGCATCCGGTTTGACGATCGCGATCATGCCGATGCCGCAGTTGAAAGTGCGCAACAATTCGAGTTCTTCAATGCCACCCTGCTCGGCCAGCCATTTGAACACCGGCAACACCGGCAGCCGCGGCAGATCGATGCCGACGCCGAGATGCTTTGGCAGCACGCGCGGAATGTTGTCGGTGAAGCCGCCGCCGGTGATGTGCGCGAGACCCTTGATCGCGCCGGTTTCGCGGATCGCGCGCAGGCAGGATTTCACGTAAAGCCGCGTCGGCGTCAGCAGCGCGCCGCCGAGCGTCATCACCGGCGAGAACGGCGCCGGTGCTTCAAATGTCAGGCCGGAATTCTCGACGATTTTCCGGACCAGCGAAAAGCCGTTGGAGTGCACGCCGGACGAGGCCAGGCCGATCACAGCATCGCCGATGGCGATGTCTAGTCTCGGCAGCAGCGTGCCGCGCTCGGCCGCCCCGACCGCAAAGCCGGCGAGGTCGTAATCGCCGCCCTTGTAGAGGCCGGGCATTTCCGCGGTCTCGCCGCCGATCAGGGCGCAGCCGGATTCCCGGCAGCCTTCGGCAATTCCGGCGACGATCGCCGCTGCGGCTTCCGGATCGAGTTTGCCGCAGGCGAAATAGTCGAGGAAGAACAGCGGTTCGGCGCCCTGCACAACCAAGTCGTTGACCGACATCGCCACCAGATCGATGCCGATCCCGCCATGCAGGCCGGTCTCGATCGCAATCTTGACCTTGGTCCCGACGCCATCGGTCGCGGCCACCAGCACCGGATCCTTGAAGCCGGCCGCCTTGAGGTCGAACAGGCCGCCAAAGCCGCCGATTTCGGCGTCGGCGCCGGCCCGGGCGGTGGCGCGCACCATCGGCTTGATGAGATCGACGAGGCGATTGCCCGCATCGATATCGACGCCCGAATCGGCGTAAGTGAGCCCGTTTTTGCGGTCGATCATGCTCAATTCCCGTCAGAAGACGGCTGGTTACGAGGAATTCCACGATCCTGCAATGGCTCGCAAGCGCAGGGTCGATATACTATGTAGATAACAACCGGCCCGCCTCGCAAAGGGCCGTATCTGTTACGTAAAGAGGCCGGTGTCCCGGGCTTGATATTCGCATGAAGTTGCGGCTGGCTGGCTTGCGAATATCAGGACCGAAGGGACACCAGAAAAAATAGTTCTTGGTGCAGCTTTGGATTTGACATTCGCAGTGTGGACC
>JACDAG010001001.1 GCA_013695565.1 Bradyrhizobium sp. | reverse complement strand
TCGCCGGCGCCATCAAGGCGGTGTCGGGCGTGGTGGACGTGCAGACGCTGTAGGCGGGTCTGTAGGCGGGTCTGGACGAGGGCGGCCTTTCGTCAGACACTCTCGGTCTCCCATGGGCGCAGGGGCCTGACCATGCCGCAATCCTTGACCAGACTGTTCGTTCTACTTGCCGTCGTCCTTGCATCCAGCGCCGCATCGTGCGCTGACATCAAGGTGATGATTTCGGCCGGCTTCTTCAAAGTGTACTCGGAGCTTGGTCCCGCATTCGAGAAATCGACCGGTCACAAGCTCATCACCACGCGCGGGCCTTCGGTCGGAGATTCCCCGGAAGCGATCCCGACCCGCCTGGCGCGCGGCGAAGAAGCCGATGTCGTGATCATTGACGGCGTCGGTATCGATCTGCTGGAACAACGAGCCATGACACGCGCCGGCAGCCGTGTGCCGCTCGCAGAGTCGTTCATCGGGATGGTCGTCCGTGCCGGCCAACCCAAGCCCGACATCAGCACGCTCGAAGGGTTGCGAAAGGTCCTGCTGGATGCAAAGTCCATCGCCTATTCAGACAGCACCAGCGGCACATACCTGTCGACCGTGGGCTTCAAGAAGCTCGGCGTGGCTGACGAGGTCACCCCCAAGTCACGCAAGGTGCGCGGTCCGCCGTCGGGTGAAGTGGTGGCGGCGGTCGTGGCGCGCGGGGAAGCGGAGATTGGCTTTCAGCAGGTCGCTGAACTGATCAATGTGCCTGGTACCGATTTCGTCGGTATCGTCCCGGGAGAGCTTCAGCCGCCGACGCTTTTCGAGGGCGCGCAGCCGAAGGGCGCGCAACAGCCGGAAGCTGCAGCCGCCTTGTTGCGCTTCCTGTCGTCGACAGAGGCCGCAAGCGTCATCACGAAGGCGGGACTGAAACCGCTGGCGCCGCGATAGCTCGTGAGTTCTGGCGTTACAGCGACCGCGCGATCAGCAGCTTCATGATCTCGTTGGTCCCGCCATAGATTTTCTGGATCCGCGCATCGACGAACATCCGCGAGATCGGATATTCCTCCATGTAGCCGTAGCCGCCGTGGAGTTGCAGGCATTCATCCGCGGTCTCGACCTGCTTCTGCGAGCACCACCACTTCGCCATCGAAGCGGTGACGGTATCGAGTTCGCCGGCGACCAGGCGTTCGACGCACCAGTCGACGAACACGCGCGCGATCATGGCTTCGGTCTTGCGCTCGGCCAGCTTGAAAGCGGTGTTCTGGAATTCGAGGATGGGTTTGCCGAAAGCCTTGCGCTCCCTGGTGTAGTCGGTGGTCAGTCTGATGGCGCGCTCCATCGACGCCACGGCGCCGACGGCAAGCGAGAGGCGCTCCTGCGGCAATTGCTGCATCAGCTGCACGAAGCCGTTGCCTTCCTCGTTGCCCAGCAGGTTTTCGGGCGGCGCCACCGCATTGTCGAAGAACAATTCTGATGTGTCGGAAGCGTGCAGGCCGATCTTGTCAAGGTTGCGGCCGCGACGGAAACCTTCGTTGCCCTCGGCCTCGAGGACGATCAGCGAGATTCCCTTGGCGCCGGGCTCGCCGGTGCGCGCAACCACGATGATCAGGTCGGCGGCCTGGCCGTTGGTGATGAACGTCTTCTGGCCGTTGATGACGTAGTTGTTGCCCTGCTTTTTGGCCGTCGTCCGTACGCCTTGCAAATCGGAGCCGGTTCCGGGTTCGGTCATGGCGATGGCGCCGACGAACTCGCCGCTGGCCATCTTCGGCAGCCAGCGCCGTTTCTGTTCCTCGGACCCGTAGTTCAGGATGTAGTGTGCCACGATGGCGCTATGCACCGAGAATCCGGTCGTCGTTTCCGGCACCACGGTTTCGAGGTCCTCGATCACGGCTGCTTCGTAGGCGAAGCTGGCGCCGAGGCCGCCATAGGCTTCCGGGACGCTCGGCAGCAGGGCGCCCATCTCGCCCAGCGCCCGCCAGGCCGAGCGATCGACCAGCTTCTGGTCGCGCCAGGTTTGCGCGTGCGGCGCCAGATCCTTGGCGAGGAATTTGCGGAATTGATCGCGAAAAACGTCCAGTTCCTCCGTCATCCAGGATGAACGATATGGCATGGGATTCCCGCCTTAAATGATGAGGCCGCCACCGCAGACGACGACTTGCCCGCTGATGTAATTCGATTCCGGGCTGCAGAACAGGTAAACCGCGTCCGCGGCTTCTTCCGGCGTGCCGCCGCGCCCAAGCGGAATCATTCGCGCCATGGCGTCGAGCATCTGGGGCCGGACGCCGACCTTGATGTCGCGTCCGGCAACATCGATGGTTTTCTGCTGGGCTTCGATCGGCTGGGTCAGGCGGGTATTGATCAGGCCGAAGGCGACGCAATTGACGTTGACCTTGTAGCGCCCCCATTCCTTGCACATCGTGCGCGTCAGCCCGACCAGCGACGCCTTGGCCGACGAATAGCTCGCTTGCCCGGCATTGCCATAGAGAACCGCAATCGACGAGATGTTGACCACCTTGCGAAACACTTCGCGACCGGCTTCGGCCTCTTTCTTCGCCATGATCCGGATCGGCTCGGATGCGGCGCGCAGCAGACGGAACGGCGCGACCAGATGGACGTCGAGCATGGCCTGGAACTGCTCGTCGGTCATCTTCTGGATCGTCGAGTCCCAGGTGTAGCCGGCATTGTTGATGATGATATCGAGGCCGCCGAAGGTTTCCATCGCCGCGCCGACAAAGCGGTCGGAGAAGCCAGCTTCGGAAACGCTGCCGTTGACCGCGAAGGCTTCGCCGCCGCCCTTGCGGATTTCCTCGGCGACGGCGTCGCCCGGTGCGGCGTCGAGATCGTTGACCACGACCTTGGCGCCCTCGCTGGCGAGTTTCAGCGCGATGGCGCGACCGATGCCGCGCCCCGATCCCGTGATCAGTGCGACTTTTCCCTTGAGCTTTGGCATTTGTTTTTCCTGATTAGAGCGCGATGAGGGCTTCGCCTGATAGTTTGAGATCGCCGTTCTCGTCCTTGGTCGTCAGCGCCAGCTTCGCGCAGGGCTCGCCATCGTGTTCGACGAATTCGGAAACATGCCCTTCGCAGGTCAGTCGCGCGCCAAGCTGCGTGATCGCGACGAAGCGCGTCGAGAAGCTGCGCAGGCGCGGGGGAGGGACCGCATCGGTCAGCGCCTGACCGAGATAGGCCATCACGAGCATGCCGTGCGTAAACACGTCCGGATATCCGGCCGCCTTGGCGAAATCCAGATCGACATGGATCGGATTGTGGTCGCCCGAGGCGCCGCAATAGAGCGCGAGTGTGTGGCGACTGATCGGTGGAAACGCCTTGTGGACGAGGCGGTCGCCTATCGTGGGTTGGGTTTTCACGGCTTCGCTCATGCGGTTTTGGGATTGAGCACCACCACGGTGCGGGCGCAGTCCGCGACGTGGGTGCCGTTCTGGTTGGTGACTTTGGTTTCGATGCCGACCAGGGTCATCGCGCCACCCTTCTTGTCGGCGGCGCTGACGATGCGTGGCTCGAACAGCAGGGTGTCGCCGACCACCACGGGTGCCCGGTAGGTGAAGCGCTGTTCGCCATGCAGCAGGCGCCCGATGTCGACGCCGATGACGGTGATGAACTCGAAGGCCTGTTCCGCGTCCATCATTTCCAGACAAAACAGATAGGTCGGCGGCACCGGCGTCGCGGCATAGCCGGAAGCCTGCGCGGCCCCGGCGTCAACGTAGACCGGATTGGTCTCGCCGAGCGTCTCGCGGAAATAACGCAGGCGTCCGGGCTCGACATGCGCGGTAACCGGCGAAAGGCTGCGTCCGATGATGGAAGGGTCAATCATGTCCGGGCCTCAGGCGCGCTCGTAGAGGGTGACGACGCAGGCGCCGCCGAGCCCGAGATTGTGCTGCAGCGCTACGCGCGCGCCCCCGACCTGCCGGGCCTCCGCCGAGCCGCGCAACTGATGCGTCAGCTCGTAGCATTGCGCCAGACCGGTGGCGCCGAGCGGATGGCCCTTGGACAGCAGGCCGCCGGACGGATTGGTCACGGTCTTGCCGCCAAAGGTGTTGTCGCCGTCGTCGATGAAACGCTCCGCGCCGCCGTCCGGGCACAGGCCAAGGCCTTCATAGGTGATCAGTTCGTTGTGCGCGAAGCAGTCGTGCAACTCGACGACGTCGAGGTCGTCGGGGCCGATGTCGGCAGCCTCGTAGACCTTGTTGGCTGCGGCCCGTGTCATGTCGAAGCCGACCACCTGCATCATATCGCCGGCCCTGAAGGTGGAGGGGGTATCGGTGGTCATAGCCTGCGCCGCGATCCGGACATCCTTGCGCAAGCCGTGCCTGCTGGCGAATTTCTCCGAGACCAGCACCGCGGCGGCGCCGCCGCAGGTCGGCGGGCAGGCCATCAGCCGCGTCATCACGCCCGGCCAGATCACCTGGTCGTTCATGACATCGTCGGCGGTGACTTCCTTGCGGAACAGCGCCAGCGGATTGTTCTTGGCGTGCCGGCTCGCCTTGGCCCGCACTTTTGCAAATGAGGTCAGCGGCGTGCCGTATTTCTTCATGTGGCTGAGGCCGGCGCCGCCGAAATAGCGCAGTGCCAGCGGGACGCCTTGCGTGTCGACCAGTTTATCCGCGGCGGCGTCGAATTCGTCGAATGCGCTCGGCCGGTCGGTGAAGACCGCCCCCAGCGCGCCCGGCTTCATCTGCTCGAAGCCGAGCGCCAGCACGCAATCGAGCGCGCCGGATTCGATCGCCTGCCGCGCCAGGAACAACGCGGTCGAGCCGGTCGAGCAG
>JACDAG010000996.1 GCA_013695565.1 Bradyrhizobium sp. | reverse complement strand
TCCCGCGAAGGGCCGGCCACTATCGTCAAGCCAGCGAAGACCGACTACTGAGCGAAGCAGTAGAACAGACCGTCTCCGCCGGTGCCGCGCAGGTCGCTCTGGCTGCAGCCGCCGTCGGGCCCGCGCGAGGGGTGCGATGAATTCCATGACCGCGACGGGACGTCATCGCGCAGGCCCTTGCGATCGATATGGCCCACCATGGCAGCGCCCTGGGTGCTGCTCGTCCAATTGCGGCAGGTGCGATCCTCACCGGCCGCGAAGGCGCGGCCCTCCGGGGTGGAGCCGGTCAAGACGTCGTGACGGTTCGGCGCGAAGCCAACGCCGGGAATGAGCTGGCCGCGCTCGCTCAGCGAATTGTCGAAGCCCAGTTTATTGTTGTCGCTGTGCAGATCGTCGATACTGGTTGCAAGGGCCTGGCCCTTGAAATTCTGCCACGGGCCGCTGCCGATACGGTCGCGGGCGTTGACCGCCGGCTTGCCGTCAGCCTCCTGGGTGCTCAGATAGGCGCGCCAGGTTTTTCCGCCGGCGCCGTGACGCTGCGCCAGCGTCTGGCAAAGCTGGTCGGCGCCGTCGATGCCGCCGAGATCAGCGCCCTTGCCGGGTCCGGCTCCGGTGACGAAGAACGTCATATTGGGCGCTTGCGGCAATTGTGGTGGCGCGGCCGGCTGCTGCTGCGCATAGACGACAGACGTTACACAAACCGTCAGCGCGGCAATCATGAATACTTTTGACTTCTTCATTTCAGTCCTCCCTTGGGATTATTATTGATTGCACCTTACCTCGAAATACCCATCTCTTGTTTTTTCCGGCACATGGCGCAGGGCGGGTTGGCGAAGCGTAACCCGCCGACAGGATTGGGACAAGAAGACGCAGTGGATCCGTCATCGTGCCCGACGGAAGACGTGTCAACAATCTCCACTGTCGTCCCGGCCTTGAGCCGGGACCCAGTATTCCAGAGACGCCGATGATAGAACCGAGAAGCCGCGGCGTACTGGATCACCCGCTTTCGCGGATGATGACAGTTGGGTGGCGTCGCTCTATCCCCGTCATTGCGAGGAGCGAAGCGACGAAGCAATCCATGTTTCCTCACGTGGCGAGATGGATTGCTTCGCGGAGCCTGTCATCGGGCGCGCGTTCGCGCGACCCGGTGGCTCGCAATCACGGGGATAGACCGCGGCATACTGGATTCCTCGCCTGCGCGGGGTATGACTGTTCAGTATGACGAACTTGTTCACCTCCAAAAAATGCCGGCGAATCGTTCGCCGGCATTTTCATTTGGAATGCTCGTTCGCCCGATCAGGTCTTCTTCAGCATCGGGCAGACGCTCTTGTCGAGCGGGATGAAGGCTTCGTCGGCCGGGATGGTGGCGACGAGGTTGTAATAGTCCCACGGATATTTCGAATCCGCCGGCTTCTTCACCTCGAACAGATAGGCCGGGTGGATCTTGCGGCCGTCGGCACGGACCGCGCCCTTGCCGAACAGGGGATCGTCGGTCGGCATTTCCTTCATCTTGGCGACCACGGCGCGGCCGTCATGCGGGTTGCCGCCGAGGGCTTCCAGCGCCTTGAAGTAATGGATCAGCGAGGAATAGACGCCGGCCTGCACCATGGTCGGCGGGTTCTTCTTGTACTTCTCGGCAAAGCGTTTGGTGAAGGCGCGGGTCTGGTCGTTCATGTCCCAGTAGAACGTCTCGGTGAAGTTCAGGCCCTGGGCTACCTTCAGTCCGAGCGAGTGCACGTCGGTGATGAACAGCAGCATACCCGCGAGCTTCTGCCCGCCGGCGACGATACCGAACTCCGCCGCCTGCTTGATCGCGTTGGTGGTGTCGCCGCCGGCATTGGCGAGGCCGATGATCTTCGCCTTCGAGCTCTGCGCCTGCAGCAGGAACGAGGAGAAGTCGGCATTGTTGAGCGGATGCTTGACGCCGCCGAGCACCTTGCCGTTGTTGGCGGTAACGACCGCCGCGGTGTCGCGCTCGAGCGCATGGCCGAAGGCGTAGTCCGCGGTCAGGAAGAACCAGCTGTCGGCGCCGGACTTGACCAGGGCCTTGCCGGTGCCGTTGGCCAGCATCCAGGTATCGTAGACCCAGTGGATCGTGTTCGGCGAGCACTGCGCGCCGGTGAGGTCGGAGGAGGCCGAGCCGGAGTTCAGGTTAACGACGTTCTTCTCCTTGGCGAGGTTGGCGATCGCAAGGCCAACGCCGGAGCTCGCGAGATCGACGAACACGTCAACCTTCTCGACATCGATCCACTGCTTGCCGATGTTGACGCCGACGTCGGGCTTGTTCTGGTGATCGGCCTGGATCAGCTCGATCTTCCAGCCCTTGGCCAGCAATCCGGAATCCTCGATCGCCATCTGGGCGGCGGCGCTGGAACCGGGGCCGCCGATGTCGGCATAGAGGCCCGATTGATCTCCAAGGCTTCCGACCTTGACGACCTTGTCGAGCGTTTGCGCAAACGCGCCGCCTGCAAATACCAGGCTCGTGGTCATCACCAAGGCTGCAATGGATCGCTTCATTTCCCCTCCAAGGGCATTTTTGAATATTGGTTGAATTCGAAGCCTCATTATGCCCGGCATTCGAACCGTCGCCTAGCCGCTGCGACGGAACGTCCGCGCGGGAATATTCCATCGCGCGGTGAATTCTGGGCGCGCATGCGTCCTACGTGCCACTCAAACGCGTATTGCGATGACGATGTTTCGCGCGCGTCGATCAGCGCCAGTAGTAGCGGATGCCGACATAGACGACGACGAGGCAAGCAAAGATCAGCGCTACCGGGAGAGGCCGCTTGTCGGCCGGTCCGGATGCCGCCGCCTTGGCGGGCTTGGCAGGTGGCCGGCGAAAGGCGGTGACGTTGCCGGTGTCGGCTGCGGGGTCGGCGGATCGCGCGGGAATTTCCGGCGGGGTTCCGGCGCCGCCCATCTCCGCATAATAGCTCTTGTACATGAGCTGGATGGTGGCTTCGGAAGCGTCCGCATCCGTCATCTTCTCGAGCAGCTGCCGGTAGCTGACGAGAAAACCCTGCGCCTCGGCGGGCAAAGCGGAAGCACCGTTGAGCTTGGCCAGCATCTTCCAGGTGGCAAAATCTGCTCTTGCGCGGGTGTCGGCGCGTCGCGCAATCAACATGTCGGCAGCTTTGATCACCATGGCGCCAAACAGCTTCCCTCTAACAAGACTCTTCCCTCAAACCGGTCGTTCGCTATCTAAGGTTTAGGCGTTGCCCGTAACAAAGAGAAGCGCGCGGATCACATAGCCGGTCAGTGTCCGCAGTATTGCCGAAATAACATCAAGATTTAGGCCGAGCTGGGT
>JACDAG010000966.1 GCA_013695565.1 Bradyrhizobium sp. | reverse complement strand
GTCGGTGAGGTCATCGACGAGCTTGGCGGTCAGCAGGGTCTCCATCAACCCCACGAATGCGACGCTGAGCGCGGTCGGCCAGATGATGCGGAGCGTTTCAAGGCTAAGCGGGACGGTAAACGCCGTAATGCCCGGAAGCCCCGGCGCCATCGTACCCTCGCCGCCGACATTGGGAACCGTCACATGACCGATCATTACAATCGCGGTCACGACGATGATGGCGACCAGCGGCGCCGGAACGGCGTTGGTAAAGCGGGGCATGATGAGGACGACGGCAATGGTCAGCGCAAACAGCGGATAGACCAGCCATGGCACGTTGAAGATGTGCGGCACCTGCGCCGCGAAAATGAGAATGCCGAGCGCGTTGACGAAGCCGATCATCACCGAACGCGGAACGAAACGCATCACCCGCGCCAGTCCGGCAAGTCCGAACACGATCTGGATGACGCCGGCAAGGAGAATGGTCGGCAGGATATAGCCGACGCCATGCAACTTCACCATCGGCCCGATCACCAGGGCAATCGATCCCGCCGCCGCGGTGACCATGGCGGGCCGGCCGCCGAGCGCCGACATCACGAGGCACAGCCCGATGGAGGAAACCAGCGCGACCTTGGGATCGACGCCGGAGACGAAGGAGAACGAGATCACCTCCGGAATCAGCGCCAGCGCCGTGACCATTCCGGCCAGCGACTCGCGGACGAACAGGTTCGGCGCGCGAAGCACCTCGCCGATCGACGGCGAGTCTTCAAACCTGAGTTGGGCGTTGGTGGTGGTGCTGGCGACTTGCATGGGATTTTCCAGAAAATGGTTCTTGTCAATTGCCCGGCGGTTGACGCACGACACAGCGGAAGCCGATATGACAGGTGGAGGAATCGACGGTCTCGCCCTGACGGGCCGACGGCCGGTAGCGCAGGCAGTAATTGGGCGCGCAAAGATGCGAGCCGCCCTTCACCACCCGGCGCACGGATTTGTCGTCGCCGGCACTGGTGTGGCAGCACGATTGCGGCTGCGCTGCGCCTTGTTGAACCTGGACGGCATCAAAGGGGCTCGTCGTCCATTCCCAGGTGTTGCCGACCATGTCGAACAGGCCGTAGCCATTGGGCGGGAACGCATCGACCGGCGAAGTGCCCTCGTAACCGTCGTCGGCCGAATTCTGGTACGGGAAATGGCCCTGCCAGGTATTGGCCATGAACCGGCCATCCGGATTGGAGGCGTCGCCCCATGGATAGGCCTTGCCTTCAAGCCTGCCGCGCGCGGCGAATTCCCATTCCGCTTCGGTCGGCAATTCCTTGCCGGCCCACGCCGCATAGGCGAGTGCGTCCTCGTACGCCACATGCACGACCGGATGGTGCTCCCGGCCCCCGATCGAACTCTCGGGCCCTTGCGGATGCCGCCAATCGGCGCCGGGCTTGTATTCCCACCAGGCGAGGTTATTGCGCAGGTTCACCGGACGATCGGGCTTCTTGAACACCAGCGAGCCCGGCACCAGCATCTCGGGATCGGCGTCGGGATACATCGCCGGGTTCGGCCGGCGTTCGGAATAGGTGACGTATCCGGTTGCGTCGACGAAGTTTCGAAACTCGGCGTTGGTGACCGGATAGGTATCGATCCAGAAACCATCGACGGAAGCGGGACGCACCGGGCGTTCCTCCCGATAGAAGCTGTTGGAGCCCATCAGGAAAGAGCCGCCCGGGATCCAGATCATGAAGCCGCGCTTGATTGTGTCAGGCGTTACGCCCGTTTTTGCTTGGCCGGAGAGCGAGCAACAGCCCGCTCCCCGGCGATTGCCGGCTGCACCCTGCGCGGCAGGCGCCGCTATCGTCGGTGCAGACATCGTATACAGGCCTTAGCCTTCTGGCGCTGCTTCGGCACGAAATCGAGTGCCGCGCCCGGCGGAATCAGCTCCTCCTTGTTGGCGCTCTCCTCGAAGTCGTGGATGATGCGCTGGGCGTGCTGCATCACCCACCAGCGAACATATCGTTGGTTGACTGCGTCACGCTCCTTCGGATCCTCCTTCAGATGCGTGATGCGGGCAAACCCGAGCGCCAGTTCCGGATCGTGGAAGTGCTGCTGCCGCTTGAAGTTGATCTTGAAGTCCTTCCACTTTACGGCATGCAGTTCGTCCTTGAGCCAGACGATGCAGGACTCGCGGTTCGACGTCTCCTTCTTGCCGAGGAAGAAGTCGCTCTGGTCGACACCGTCGATCAACCGATCCTTCGGCGCCTCGCAACCGCTCATGGACAGCAGCGTCGTGAACATGTCGGTGACATGAACCATCTCGTTGCTTTCGGTGCCCGGCTTGATGTGGTTCGGCCAGCGGATCAGCAGCGGTGTACGGATGCCGCCTTCCGCCGAGCTGAAGTACGAACCGTCAAAAAAGCCGCCGGTGCCACGGCCGGCGAGATGGTCCTCGGCGCCGTTGTCACCGCACATCACGACGATGGTGTTGTCGCGGACGCCAAGCTCGTCGAGCTTGTCGAGCAGCACGCCGAAATCGTGGTCCAGCATCAACAGGCAGTCGCCCCAATCGCCATTGGTGCTCTTGCCGACGAATTCGTCGCGCGGGCTCATCGGGAAGTGCATCAGCGAGTGATTGAAGTAGCAGTAGAACGGCTTGTCCGCCTTGACGGACTTTTCCATGAACTTGACGGCGCGCTTCTGGTACTCGAGATCGCAGGTCTTCTTGGTTTCCATGGTGAGCTGCTCGTCCTTGAGCGGCCAGGCACCCTTGCCCTTGACGCCCTCGTGCATGTGCGAAAACCCGTCGCGCTCCGGCACGTAATGCGGGTCGGTCAGCCACATGCATTCGTCGTAGGTGCGCAAGGGACCGTACCACTCGTCAAAACCGTGGTCGGTCGGGAAACGACCATCCTCGGCGCCGATATGCCATTTGCCGTAGATCGAGGTCGCGTAGCCGGCATCCGACAGGATGGTGCCGATGGTGCGCTCCCACGTGACGATGCCACCGCCGTTGCCGCCGAGCGCGATGGTGTGGTTGCCCGAGCGGATCGGGAAACGTCCGGTCATCAGCGCCGAACGGGTCGGCGTGCACTGCGGCTCGACGACGTAGTGCGTCAGCTTGGCACCTTCCTTTGCGAAAGTATCCATGCGTTTGGTATCGGCGCCGCGCAGAATGCCGCCGCCGTAGCAACCGAGTTCGCCCATGCCCAGATTGTCAACATGGAAAAACAGAATGTTTGGTTTCTTAGCCATTGAATGCTCCGATTTGATAGACGCCAAGGCATGAGTCATCGTTGACGCGCGTGCCTCGTCGCGTCTGTGTTTGATTACTGTGATTGATTTCCGGTTCGCGCCTGTCAGGCCGCGACGTTCAAAGTTAGGTCAGAAGATTTCGCCTACTCCTTTCGGTCCCACTTTCATTCCAAAGCCAGCAAGGCCTCGATCCTTGATCTCCGGCGCCATGGCGGCGAGCGCCTCTTCCCGGATCAGACCCTTGAGCTCTTGCACCAGGTTCATGAACTCGGGCGTATCGGTCATCTCGGCCGTGCGCGGGCGCGGCAGCGGCACCTTGATCTCGGCCTTGATGCGACCCGGCCGCGCGGTCATCACGTAGATGCGGTCGGAGAGGAAAATCGATTCCTCGATATCATGCGTGATGAACAGCACCGAGATGCGGAACTGCTGCCAGATGTTGGTGAGAATTTCCTGCATCACGACGCGGGTCTGGGTATCCAGCGCGCCGAATGGTTCGTCCATCAGCAGAACCTGCGGACTGGTCGCCAGCGCACGGACAATGCCGATACGTTGCTTCATGCCGCCGGACAGCTGGTCCGGATAGTGATTTTCGAACGATAACAGGCCCGCGAGATCGAGCAGCGCGCGCGCCGTGGTGTTTCGCTTGCTTTGCTCGACGCCGGCCATCTTGAGGCCGAACTCGACGTTCTTGCGTACCGACAGCCATGGAAACAGCGAGTATTGCTGGAACACGACGCCGCGGTCCGAACCGGGCTTGGTGATCGCCTTGCCGTCAAGCGTCGCCGCGCCGCGCGTCGGCTTCATGAAGCCAGCAACGATGCTGAGCAGGGTCGACTTGCCGCAGCCGGAAGGTCCGATCAGCGACACGAACTCTCCGGGCTGCACGTTGAGCGACACGTTTTCGACCGCAATGACCTGGCTGCCATTGGCACCGAACGTCACGCCCATGTCGCGAACGTCGATGAAGCCTCTGCGGGTATCGGATTCCATCATGGTCATGCTCATCGCTTGCCTCCGGGTGCGAAGGCGAGCCAGGGCATCAGGAGAACGCCGACCATCCGGATGATGCCGCTGCAGGTCAGTCCGAGGACGCCGATGGTAATCATGCCGAGTACGATCGCGGGATAATCCACCAGCGAGTAGGCTTCCCAGGTGAAGTAGCCGACGCCGAACTGGCCGGAGATCATCTCAGCGGCGATCAGCGAGACCCAGGCCACACCCATGCCGACCGCAAGGCCGGTGAAGATGTGCGGCAACGAACCCGGCAGGATCACGTTCCAGAACAACTGCGCCTCACTGGCGCCGAGGCAACGCCCGGCCCGTACCAGAACGCCATCCAGCGAATGGACGCCATGGATGGTGTTGAGCAGGATCGGGAAGAACGCGCCGATGAAAGTGATGTAGACGATGGCGGCCTCGTTGTTCGGCCACAGCATGATCGCCATCGGGACCCAGGCGATTGCTGGAATCGGTCGCAGGATTTCGACAACCGGCATGAAGAATTCGCTGACGCGCCGATATTTGCCGATGAACAATCCGAGCGGGACGCCGATCGCGATGGCGATGAAGAATCCGAGCAGAATGCGGCGGACGCTGTAGGCGATGTTGACGAGGAATGCGTTCGACAGACCGACCTGCGTCGCCTGCTGGAACACCTGTTCCGGCGTCGGGACGTTCTTGAAGCGGATATAGAATTCGAAGCGATATTTGGTTCCGAAGTACCAGATCAGAAACAATGTGCCGACCGAGATCAGCGCGAGGCCCAGCGCCGTGAGCCGCTCCCGCGTGAATTGCTTCAGTATGCCCCGGCCGATATCTCGCAGCGAGATCGTCGGAACGATCTCGGGTTCCGGCGCTGCCGGCACAATGGACTCCGGGGCAGCAGGCGATGCGGTTGCGGCCGGTGCTTGCGGCGCCGGGTTCTCCGGCGTGGAAGTGGTCATCGTATCAACCAACTCGACGCGATCGCCCTTGATCGGGATAGCTACAACTTTCGGATTTGCCATGCTGCCCATCGGTACTCACCTATTGTCCGACGTTGATCGCGGCTAGCGCATCGGCATAGGTCCCGAGCTTGCCGCCATTTTTCGCGGCAAAGGCCTCGGCGTCCTTCTTGAGCAGGAACGGCACCACGACGGGTGTCTTGGGATCCTGTCCGATGGCGTAGAAGGCAGCATCCGCAAATACCTTGATGCCAAGCTCATGATCGACGAGGTAGACCGCGTTGAACTTCTTGCCATCGGCAGTGTATTTCTTCACGCCTGTCAGGGTGCAGAGCGGCGAGCTGAACGGCAGTATCTCACCGCCCTGGATCCAGATCTCTCCGGTCTGGGCAGGATCATTGACCGGCTTGTTGCAAACCGGGTCCTGGCCCGTGACCTGATTAGTATCGAAGGAAGCAAGCTGCTTGTCGTAGTCGAGGCCGAGCTCCTTGTAGGCCTGCTTGATGTAGCTGTCGTTGACCCAGGCACCGATATCCAGATCCTTGATCATTTTCAGCTTTTGCAGGATCGCATAGTTCGCATTGACCGCCTCGAGCCAGCGCGGCTTGATAGTCGGATCAAGCGTGTGCACGCCGCCGGGGCCGAGGAAGATGTAGACCACTTCCTTGTTGATCTTGGTCCACTCCTCGAGTTTCTCGGCACCAACCCGCGGATTCTTGCGCAGCCAGTCGTTCGCCTCGATCAGCGCCTTGAGGTAACCAACCACGATCTCGGGATATTTTTCGGCGAAATCCTTGCGGACGACGACGCCGTGGAAAGTCGGCACCTTGGTCTCGGCACCGTCATAGATCTTGCGGGCGAATCCCTTGAACGGCAGCAACTCGGCGAAGGGTACGAAGTCGCCATGCGCGTCGATGCGCTTTTCCTGCAGATTGGTGGTGCCGACTTCCGGCGATTGCGAAACCAGGTTCCAGAAATCCGGCGGCAGGCCGCGCTTCTGCAACGAGGTCAGCATCATGCCGTGTGCGGCGGAGCCGAACGGCACCGATACGTTCTTGCCCTTGAGATCTGCGAGTTCGTAGAACGGCGAGTCCTTGTGGACGACGATGCCATTGCCGCCGCCATACGCGTTGTAGGTGATGACGGCGATGAACTGGGTTTCGTTCTTGGTAGCTTGTCCCGTGGCGCCGTTCACCATGACAGGGTAATCGCCCATTGTGGCGATCTGGATGTTGTTGGCCATCATGCCGTTGGTCAGCGGCGGCGCCGAAGTCGCGTTCTGCCAGCTGAACTTGTACTGGATGTCCTTGTACTTCCCGGTCTTCGGAAGGTGTTTTTCCAAGAGACCAAGCTCCTTCAGCACGATACCGCCGGTCACGGTGTTGGTCGTCGTATGCTGTGTGCCGATGCCAATCTCGAGCGTCTCCGCGCTCGCCTGTCCGGGCGCCAATGCGATGGCGGCTGCCGCGATCAAAGGAAGGAAGCCAGAGAGTTTAGACACAGGGCCGACGCTCATGAGACAAATCCTTTCGAACCAAACTGTGCTGATGACTTGCATTGCCCATGCGGAATCCCCCGGGCCGCGTCGAAGGGCGGCGGGGTTACTCGGCGCTGAGCAGACTGACTGGCTTGATGGCTTTGATGGTGCAAACGACATGCCATCAGGCCGATTCTGACGGCGCGTACGGCATTCGGCTCGCGAAGGCCCGGTTCGCGAAGGACGAGGTTAACGAAGGGAGTGGTAGGCGTCATTTGCCGTGAACTCGCTTGCTTCCATCACGGACGTGTCGCGTCCGGTCTGCAAGTTCTGAACGGCCTCTCCTGAATCCGAAACGACGAACGCCTCGAACCAGCAACCTATTGCGAAGAAATCTGCAATTGCTCAATTAATGGACAAAATTGGCACTTGATTTGATTATCGAGCGGGCTAACTGACTACAAAATAGTCATCTCGATCGGACGAGAAGCGACCTGCCAGCTTCCAGAAACAGGCGATTTACCGGTGGCGACGGTTTGACGCGGGGACTCATCGGCCCCGCAGCTCTCATCCGATCTCGTCGGAAGCTGCGCTCTTGGCAAGCTTGCCGTCGCGGATGGCGCCCAGCATTTCCGCGTTCTTGATGACGAGATTGGAGCCGTGCGCATGCAGGATCCCAAGCTCGGTAAATCGCTTTAGGCTGACCGTGACCGACTGCCGTGTCACGCCCGTCATATGCGCGAGATCGGCGTGCGTGAATGATGCGGCAATCAACGAGCCCTCGCGCTCCTCAACGCCGTACAGGTTCATCAGATGCAGCAACAGCTGCGCCAGCCGTTCCGTCGGCGAGCGCGTCCCCAGCATCTGGGCCAGCGCCGAATAGCATTGGCCCTTGAAGGTCAGGCCCTCGATGATTCCGATCGCGAGCGCGGGGATCGTGAGCACCATCCGGCGCAGGATATCGCCCGGCAAATGCAGCACGGTGCTGTTAACGGCGGCTACCCCCGACCAGATGTGCAGGCCCTGCTTGAACACTTCGGGGCCACCGACGAAATTGCCGGAATGCCAATAGGCCAGCGTGATCTCGCGGCCCGAGGGCGCGATGTAAAACACCTTGATGCGCCCGCTCTCGATCAGGAAGATGCCGTCTTGCGGACTGCCCTGGCTGAACAGCTGGGCGCCACGGTAGAGCACCCTCCGTTTGCCGGAACCCAGCACCTGCGCGATTTCGGACTCGGTCAGGCCATGGAACAGTGACGGCGGGCCGCTCCGCTGCGTTCCGCCATCGGTCATCAGCAGGGCGCCGAACTGGGCTTGCCCACCGGACTTGATCTCACGCTGCGATGGTTGATGCTTGCTTGTCATGTATCCGCTCGTAGCCAAACCCGAGCCCTGCGTCGATATGAACGGAAAAGTCCCCGGGCCGAAGACCTACTACACTGCAAAAGGCCTGCTACGTTGCAAAGGCCTGCAATCGGCGCGCCAAGTTCTGCGCGTATTGTCGGCTGAACCCGCGTCTCTGTCCATATGATGAACCGCGACACTGTGCTTCTATCCCGTCCTTCCGGGCGTCGTTCCCGGCCTGCGGCAATCTGGCCAATTAGGTCCGATCTGGATTATGATCGGCCGACATCATCCCTCCCTGTGACGAGCCCCCGATGAGCAAAAAAAACAGCGGCAATATCTATATCGGCATCGGCGGCTGGACCTTCGAGCCGTGGCGCGGCGTGTTCTATCCGGACAAGCTGACGCAGGCGAAGGAGTTGTCCTATGCCGCGTCGAAACTGACTTCGATCGAGATCAACGGAACCTATTACGGCTCGCAGAAGCCGGAGAGTTTTCGCAAATGGGCGCGTGAAGTGCCTGACGGTTTCGTGTTTTCGTTGAAGGGGCCGCGCTTCGCCACCAACAGGCGCGTGCTGGCGGAAGCCGGCGACTCCGTGAAGCGGTTCTATGATTCCGGCGTACTGGAACTCGGCGACCGGCTGGGACCGGTGCTGTGGCAATTCGCGCCGACCAAGAAATTCGATGAGGCCGATTTCGGCAAGTTCCTCGAACTATTGCCGCGCAAACTCGAAGGCTGCGCGTTGCGTCACGTGGTCGAGGTACGACATGACAGTTTCTGCGTGCCCGACTTCGTCGCGCTGCTGCGAAAATTCGAGACGCCCGTGGTGTTCGCCGAGCATGGCAAGTATCCGGCGATCGCCGATATCGCGAGCGACTTTGTCTATGCGCGCCTGCAGAAGGGCAATGACGAACTCAAGACCTGCTATCCGCCAAAGCAACTCGACGCCTGGGCGAAACGGTTTCAGGCCTGGGCTTCGGGCGGCGAGCCGGACGAACTGCCACGCGTCGATGCGACCAAGCCGAAGAAGATGCCGCGCGATGTCTTCGCCTACGTGATCCATGAGGGCAAGGTGCGCGCGCCCGCCGGTGCGATGGAATTGATCGAGCGGGTAAAGTAGGCACTTATCAGTCCAGCTTGATACCGGCTTCGCGGATCAGCTTGGTCCAGGTCTCATGTTCGGACGCGACAAAGGCACTGAGCTTGTCGTCCGGCACGTCCCAGACTTCGCCGCCGCTCTTCTCGAACCGTTCCTTGAGGTCGGGCAGCGCGGCGCGGATTTCCCGGCGCAGCTTTGCCAGCACCTCCGGCGGCGTTTTCGCGGGTGCAAAAATTCCGAGCCAGGAATCGACGTCGAGCCCGGGCACGCCGGCTTCCGACATCGTCGGGACGTCAGGGGCCAGCGGACTCCGTTTTGACGACAGAACGGCGATGCCCCTCGCCTGCCCCGACTGCACATAGGGCAAGCCAGCCGCCATCGAGTCGAAGAACAGATCGATGCGGCCGGCCAGCAGATCGG
>JACDAG010000964.1 GCA_013695565.1 Bradyrhizobium sp. | reverse complement strand
CGAACGCACTGCACGCACACCCGCCAACACCGCTGGCGCATCGTATGCCAGGGATCTCCGTAGTTTCTCCCATTGATAACCCCAGCGGTCGGCTCACAATGCAAACGACAGAAGCGAATCACGCCCGTTACAAGCGGGGAGAAAATGAGCGAAGAGCTTCACCGGCAGCGCGTGCTGAATTTTCTCAATGCGTATTACGGCGGCGATACCAAAGCGGCGCTGAAATGCTGCGACGACGACGTGCTGTGCATGGTCTATCTGCCGGTCGAACTGTTTCCGTATCTCGGGCCGCGGCGCGGCAAGCCCGCTTTGGCCGAGGTGCTCGAATTGCACGAAGCCCGCTTCAGCGACCGGCGCTTCGGCGTGAAGCTGATGGTCGCCGACAGCAAGAGCGTCGCCGTGATCCTCGACGTCGCCTTCACCAAGCGCGCCGACGGACGGGTGGTGCAGCTGACCTCGAGCACCTTCTATACCTTGCACCGCGGCCTGATCACGGAAATGCGGACCTTTATGGACACCGTCGACGCGATCGAGCAATTGACCGGACGCGACCTGATCGGCCCGCTGCTCCGCGAAGCCGGGCCGGCGCTGCGGCCGCCGCCACCTCGCATCGCGCGCACCAAATAGACAGTCCGGGGAATCCACCCGGCGGTCGTGAACCATTCCAGGGCTAGCGGCGTCAGACTTTGTGCCTGCTTTTGCGGATCAATCGATGTGCTATTGCGTTCACTCAAGAAGCCGGCCGTACGAACCGGACTAGATCAGTGGCGGAGAACAACGGGATGACCGGGGATCTGCATCGGCAACGCGTGCTGAACTTCCTCGATGTCTATTATTCCGGCGACATCGAGGGCGCGCTGTCGCGCTGCACCGACGATGTCGAATTCATCGCCAACGCGCCGGTCGATATTCTCCCCCATATGGGTCACCGCCAGGGCACGGCTGACATGCGCGAGATGTGGACCACCGTCCACGCCCGCTATTCCGAGATGCGCTGCGAGGTGCCGATCCTGGTCGCCGAGGGCGACACGGTGGCGGCGAACATCCGGGTGTTCTTCCGCAAGCGCAGCAACCAACGGATGGTGCAGTTCGACATCGCCGCGTTTTACACCTTCCGCGAGGGCCGCATCGCGCAGATCCGCGAGATCATCGATACTTTCGACATGGTCGAGCAGGTGCTGGAGCGCGACGTCAGCGCGGCCCTGAAGGCCGACAAGCCGGAATAGGCTTTTCGTTGCTCCGGTTATTTCCCCGCGGCATTGAACCTCGCGGCGTAAACCGAGACACACCACAAGGCTCTTTGCGGACAAGAAGAACATATGAAGATCGCTTTGCTTGGGTTGGCGTTGGGGGCGCTGGGGGGTGCAGCGCTCGGGATCGGGGCCGGGCTGGCCTGGGTCGAAATCTTTAAAACCACGAGTTTTGAAGGCTATAGCAGCATGCTGGTGTTCTTCACCTTCATGCCCCTGGGCGCCGCGATCGGCGCTATCGGGGGTGCCCTGCTGTTCGGCGTGATCGCGGTCAAGGACGCCGAAATCGCCATCGAACGCCAGCCGGCGCGCCGCCAGCAGCAGTAAAACGGCGCCTGCGGCGGTAAAAACACCGGAATTCTGCATTTGTGCAATGCAAAAACGTCAGTTGTATTTTGACGAAATGCGCCTATTGTTAGTGTACGAATGAATTTTGCGACCGGAATTTAGCAACTGGCACGGCGTCGATGCGGACGCCCCCTGGGCCGTTGCCGTTTTAAATCAGTTTCAAGGACCAACTCAAATGACAGAGCACAGTCTCTGGCGTTTTTCTCGCGCGTTGCATCGTGCGATCAATGAACGCCAGCCCGCCGATCTCGAAGCCCTGCTCGACGAAGACGTCGATTGGGCGATCTATGGCCCGATCGACATGTTTCCGTTTTTCGGCTCACGCAAGGGCAAGGCGGCCGTGATCGAGGTGGTCCGGCAGATCGCCGAGAACGTCCGCGTCCACCGCTTCGACCGCGAGTCGATCATGCTGGGGGTCGATTCCGCGTCCTCGATGATGCGCTATACGTTGACCGCGCTGGATTCGAACAAGCCGATCAGCCTGCGGATCGCGCATTTCGCGCAGTTCAGGGCCGGCAAACTCACCAATCTGCGCGTGCTGGTCGACACTTTTGATCTCGTCGAGCAGACCGTGGGCTATCCGATCCATCTGCCACGGATGGCGGTCTAGCCCGCGCCAATTCCACATCAATCGCTTTCGTCATGGCCGGGCAGAAGCGCGAAGCACGAACTTCGCGCTGGAGGTCGCGGGGACCCACGTCCTCTTCACCAGCCCCTGGAGACGTGGTCGCGACAACGGCGTGAGGATGCGCTTTGCGCTTGTTCGAGCAGCGAAGCAGCCCTCGACGCCGTTGCCCGGCCATGACGGAGAGCGAGGGCGCGCCAATGCGCCCTCGCCATAATTTCGCACCACCGCCAACGCATTCTGCAGCTGATTTGGAATGCGGGCGGGCTATGACTTCCACGACACGATTTGGCCGGGCAAGATCCGGCTGGACAAGGCTGCCGTTGCTGGTGGCCGGCTTCAGCCTAGCCGCGGTGCTGGCCGTAGCGGCACAAACGCCGCCCGCCGATGACGATACCGACGAGTCCGCGGAGGAAGTCGCCGCTGCACCCGACGTCAACGACCCCGACATCCTGAAGGATATCGACGTCAGCAAACTCGACTGGAGCCAGCTCGATCTCGACGCCAATCCCCTGACCGGCCCGGCCGCGAAGAGCCGCGCCGCGTCAAAAGCCGCGGCCAGCGCGGATACGGCATGGTCGGCGAACCAAAAGGCCAACGGCACCTCCGCCGTATCGGTGAAACAATCGCTGACGCCGTTCTGGGATACAAGGATCGGCGCCGACATGACGGTCGCCCGGCAGGGCACGGTGACGGCGCAGGAACTGCTGTCGGCAAAACTCGCCAATGGCGGCAGCGTGCCGCAATCATCCGGCACCGCCTGGGCGGCGATCACCGCGCCCGGTGTCGGCTCGATCTGGGACAAGACGTCGGTGGAAGCCCGCGTCGATCCAGGCGCAGACCAGAGCAAGCTCGGCACCTCCCTAAGCAAATCGCTGCCGCTCAACGAGCAATATTCGCTCACGCTGCAGAACGGCTACAATCTGATCCAGCAGGGCATCGTGCCGGTGCCCGGCATCGTCAGCCATCCAACCCGCAGCTACGAAACCGACCAGTCGGCGAAACTGAGCACTGCCGACACCGGCACCAGCTTCATGGCCGGTCAGACGCTTTCGACCGCGGACGATAAATGGCTGCGCAAGGTCGGCGCCGAGCAAAAGCTGTTCGACGGCGTCACCATCTCGGGCTCGATCGGCGAGACCCTCTCGGGCGCCGCCAACAAGAGTTTCAGCGCCGGCTTCAAGCGCAGCTGGTAGCTATCGCAGCAGAAAATCCAGCATTGCCGCATATTGGCCCAGATGCGGTCAAAATCGACAGCCCAGATGCAACCGTTCACTTCGTCGTGCGGGGGACGTCCGCGCTCGCTTATCGCGAAACAGAGGAATAGCCGATGAACGCTACCATTCGATCGGAAGAAATTGATTCAACTACGGAAGTCGACAGCAATCTGGCGGCGGTCTCGGAAGTCGAGGCGGGGATCCGTGACTTCGTCCGCAACGATATCGCCTATCTGCGCCGCCCGTCGGTCGCGAGCCCGGAAACCGCGCCGCTCGATGCCAGCGCGGAAGCCACCGTCAACAACGTCAACTCGCTGATCCAGCGCGTCGCCGGAACCTCGCTTGCCGAAATCGAGAAGCTGATTTCGGAACTCGAGAGCCTGCGCGATCTCCTGCATGCCGAAGGCCAGCGCGTTCAGCGCGAAATCTCCGGCTATGCGCAGCTCAGCCAGGCCGCGATGAAATCGACGCGCATGATCGCCGACAACGTCACGCAGTGGAAGCGCGCCGCCGACGGTCTCCGCAACAGCTGATTCAAGATCTTGGCTGACTCAAGACCGTTGCAAAAATCCTACACCCGCCGTCTTCTTTCACGGAAGGCGGCGGTTTCGTTTGGTAAATGGCTGTCTTGAACTTTATAAGCAGCGCGTCGGGATCAAGGGACGGATGCCGCTACCAACGTAGGCAAACTTCCAGGGATACGAGATGCAAAACGGTCAGCCAAACAACACTCATCCGCTGCAGCATTCGGTGCATGGCATGGGCACGCTCATGGTCCGGTTCGTCGGACTGCTGACGGCCGCGGTCGTGCTGATGACGCTGATCTGGAACAGCTGATCAGCCGATGGGAGGCGCACAGCGCCCCGCACGATCGACCGCTATGGTTAGCAAAGCCTGACTGTTAGTGACGGACGAACGACGTGCTCTCCAGCGTGTAGCCGCCGTCGGCATAGCCCTTCACCACCATGGCGGTCGTCAACATCACGCAAAGCGTGACGGTTGCGAAAATAAAGCCGACAAGTTTCAGGTGGCTGCGATCTGCCATGGTCGTTCCCTCGGTACTGTCCCTAGGTCTCATATGGCAGGGATAAAGTTCAAAATGCGTTAGCAAAAAAATTGCTTCGCAGAATGGTAAATTGCCTCGCAACGAAGAAGCAAATCGCTAACCATGCTGGCCTGGCTGGCTCAGGAACCCGCGTTCCGCCGCGGCACGAAGGCGGTCGCCAAGAACGAGTACACCGGTTCACCGCGCTGGTTGGTGCCGCTGTTGCGGGCCTGCAGGATGCCCCACTCGGGACGCTTGTCCGATGTGCGCCTGGTTTCGACGACACTGGAAAAGCTGATGGTGTCGCCGGCCAATACTGGCTTGATCCAGCGCAGCTCGCGAAAGCCTGGCGACGGTCCCCAGATCGCAACTTCCTCGCCGCGCGCGATCGCCTCCCGCGTCAGGCGCTGGCCGTCGGCGACCAAAAGCTTCATGCAGACCGAGCCGACATGCCATCCCGACGCCGCCAATCCGCCGAACAACGAGTTGCGTCCCGCCTCCTCGTCGAGGTGAAAGGTCTGCGGATCGAACTGCGCGGCGAATTGCTTGATCAACTCGGCGGTAAAGGTGAACGATCCCAGCTCACGCCGCGAACCGATTTCAATGTCCTCAAAGAAGCGCATCGAACATCCTATTCCGCCGCGGCGTCGGCGCGACGGCGCACGATGATCGGCGAGACCATTTCGGCCAGCGTCACGCCGGCGGCGTTCTTGACCACGCCCTTGAAGGTCACGATGCCGGTGTCGGGACGGCTGCTCGAAACCCGCGCTTCCTCGACCTCGATATCGAGCATGAGATCGTCGCCCGGCCGTAGCGGTGAGAGCCAGCGCATCTCGTTGACGCCCGGCGAGCCCATCGACGCGGTGCGGCCGATGAAGCCGTCGAACATCATCCGCATCATGAGCGAGGACAGATGCCAACCCGAGCCGGAGAGGCCCTTCAGCATCGACTTGGCCGCGGCCGCTTCATCCAGATGCATCGGCTGCGGGTCGTACTCCCTGGCGTAAGCCAGGATATCCTCGCGCGTGACGTGGCGCGGTCCGAACGTGCCGAAATGGCCGAGCTTGAAATCTTCGAAGGTGAGCGTTGTCATGATGGGGGGTTTACGGTGAGGGAGCCTGATTGTGGCCGTTATTTGCAGCAATCTCAACCCGCCCACCCGCATGGCTCGTGCCCGACGGGCGAGCACCGCCGCAACCGGTGCTCGTCTCCGGCTTGCTCGGGGCCTTATTCGGAGCTAGGCCCTGTGCTCTCAGGAGCAAGGCTGGACGCGAATCACTTTCGACTTGCCGGGAGAACCACCGATGTTCGATTTCCAGGACCTGTTTCAGTGGGACCGCTTCATCACGCCCACGATCATCAAGACGTTTTACTGGCTGGTGATCGGATTGATCGTGCTGTTCGGCATCTCCGGGATTTTCGCAGGTCTTGGCGCGATGGCGATCAGCCCGTTCGGCGGTTTCATCCAGCTGCTGGCATCGATCACCAGCGTCGTGGTCGGCGTGGTGTTTACGCGGATCGCCGCGGAATTCGTCCTGATCGTGTTCCGCATCAACGAACACCTCGGCGCGATCCGCGATCAGGGCCAGGGGCATTAGCGCACAAAGCTCCTCGTCATTGCGAGCCAACGGGTCGGGCGAATGCCCGCCCGATGACAGGCTCCGCGAAGCAATCCATAGCCCGGCAAGGAAAGTATGGATTGCTTCGTCGCTACGCTCCTCGCAATGACGCTGCGGGTAGCCGAACGGCTCAAGTATTAAACCTGAAATGCATGACGTCGCCATCGGCGACGACGTACTCCTTGCCTTCCAGCCGCAGCTTGCCGGCGTCGCGCGCACCGGCTTCGCCGCCCAGTGCGACATAGTCGGCATAGGCGATGGTCTCGGCGCGGATAAAGCCCTTTTCGAAATCGGTATGGATCACGCCGGCCGCCGCAGGGCCCTTGGTGCCGCGGTTGATGGTCCAGGCGCGGGCTTCTTTCGGCCCGACGGTGAAGTAAGTGATGAGGTCGAGCAGCTGGTAGCCGGCGCGGATCAGCCGGTCGAGACCGGCCTCTTCGAGACCGAGCGTATCGAGGAACTCGGCGCGCTCCTCGCGTGACAGCGTCGCGATCTCGGATTCGATCTTGGCCGAAATCGCCACCGCGACCGCGCCCTCTTTCCTGGCGTGATCGAACACCTGCTTCGAAAAGCTGTTGCCGTCCTTGGCCGAGCCTTCCTCGACGTTGCAGACATAGAGCACCGGCTTTGACGTCAGCAGGCCCAGCATGCCGAACGCACGCTCTTCTTCCGCCTTGCGCTCGAGAAAGCGTGCCGGCTTGCCTTCGCGCAGCAGCACCAGCGCGCGGTTGACGAGGTCGAGTTGCTCCTTGGCGTCCTTGTCGTTGCCCTTGGCCTTCTTGGCCAGATTGTCGACGCGCTTTTCGAGGCTGTCGAGATCGGCCAGCATCAATTCGGTTTCGATGATCTCGATATCAGCCAAGGGCGCGATCTTGCCTTCGACATGGGTGATGTCGGAATCTTCAAAGCAGCGCACCACATGCGCCACCGCGTCGACCTCGCGGATGGTGGCGAGGAACTGGTTGCCGAGGCCCTCACCCTTCGAAGCGCCGCGCACCAGGCCCGCGATGTCGACGAAGGTCAGCCGCGTCGGGATGATCTGCGCCGACTTGGCGATCTCGGACAATTTGTCGAGCCTGGGATCCGGCACCGCCACCTCGCCGACATTCGGCTCGATGGTGCAGAACGGATAATTCGCCGCCTGCGCTGCTGCCGTCTCGGTCAGCGCGTTGAACAGCGTCGATTTGCCGACATTGGGCAACCCGACGATACCGCATTTGAATCCCATGGCGTGTCCTGAAGTCCGTTGCTGGCGGTCGGCGGCGCGTTACGCAGCGCCGTCATCGCCCTTGTCAAAAAATCCCTTGGCCTGCAGCGCCAGATGTACCTTGTTCTGAAACGTCGAGTCGCGGTCGCCCGTGAGCAGGCCGGCATTGTCGGCGACCACCTCGCATAGCGCCGCGACCCAGGGCCGATCGCTCTTGGCGAAATCCGACAGCACGTGGCTGTGCACCAGCTCCTTGACGCCGGGATGACCGATCCCGAGCCGCACCCGGCGATAGTCGTTGCCGATATGCGAGGAGATCGAGCGCAACCCGTTATGGCCGGCGATGCCGCCGCCGACCTTGACGCGTACTTTCGCCGCCGGCAGTTCGAGTTCGTCCTGAAACACGATGATCTCGCCGACCCCGAGCTTGAAGAAGTTCGCGGCTTCCTGCACCGCGCGCCCGGACTCGTTCATGTAGGTCGTCGGCTTGAGCAGGACCACGCGTTCGCGCTCGAGCGTGCCTTCCGACGTCTCGCCCTGAAAACGGCGGCGCCATGGTGCGAAACCATGACGCCGCGCAATTTCATCGACGACCGCGAAACCGATATTGTGCCGGTTGTTCGCGTACTTCGTGCCGGGATTACCGAGGCCGACAAACAGGCGCATGACGCGGCATCCCGCGTTCGCTTACTTCTTCTTGTCGCCACCGCCGGCAGGCGCCTTGGCACCGCCCGCGGGCGCCTTAGCACCAGCCGCCGGAGCAGCAGCACCCGCTGCGGGCGCAGCAGCCGCACCCGCCGCCGGAGCAGCAC
>JACDAG010000953.1 GCA_013695565.1 Bradyrhizobium sp. | reverse complement strand
GGACAGGATCGCGGTGCGTCTGCCCTCGCTGCGCGCCTTCAACGCCAATTGCACGTGAGCGGCCGCGACGTCGCGGGCCTCGCCTTCGAGGTCGGCGCCGAGATCGATGATGGCGTAGCCCGCGTCCCTTGCGATCTTGATCGCGGCGTCGAGCGAGGCCTTCGGTTTCGCAATCATCTCGAATTGTGCGCGGGCAAACGCGGGATCGCCGGGCTTGCAGCTCTCGTTCCTGGGGTCGTTCATTGCATGTCTGATGGCATCGTCGACCGTGAGATTATACTTCGTCACCAGCGCGCGGGCATCCGCCAGCGTGCTTGGATCCGGCACCGTCGGCCCCGACGCGATCGCGGACGGATCGTCATGCGGCACGTCGGAGATCGCCAACGTGACGATTTCGGCGGCGCGGCTGCCGGCGCGCGCCAGCCGGCCGCCCTTGATGCGCGACAGATGCTTGCGCACGATATTCATCTCGCCGATTGGCGCGCCGGAACGCAACAGCGCGCGGTTCACCTGTTGCTTCTGCGCAAACGAGACGCCGTCAACTGGCGCGATCCAGTTCGCCGAGCCGCCGCCGGACAGCAGCACCAGCAACAGATCGTCCGCGGTCGCTTCTGCTGCCAGACGCAGCGTATCGTCGGCCGCTTTCAGCCCGGCTTCGTCCGGCACGGGATGGCCGGCCTCGACCACCCGGATCCGTCGTGTCGGTACGCCGTGGCCGTGGCGGGTGGTGGCAATGCCGGTCAGGCGTTGCGGGTCGAGCGCAAGCGCATCGAGATAATGCCGCTCGGCTGCCGCGGCCATGGCGGCTGCGCCCTTGCCGGCGGCGAGGCAGATCACCCGGCCCTTGGGGGCGGGGCGCAGATGCGCAGACAGCACGACGTCAGGATGCGCGGCCGCGACGGCCGTATCGAAGATCGTACGCAGGAGGGGACGTCGGTCGGTCATCGGTTCTCGGCAAGCCAGCGAATGCGGACGGGAGCCCCGGTTATCCATCCAATCGGCATAAAAGAAAACCCCCGCGGGCAGGCCCGCGGGGGTGCTTGAGGCCACAAATGGGCCGATCAGGATTCGGAATAACTAGCCGCCGGCGTCGCCGGAGAGGATTTCGCCGAAGCGCTCCCAGGTCTCACCCTTGAACTTGACCAGTTGCACCTGCGAGATCGGTGCAAAATCGGAGGCCGAGGTATTGACCTTGATGCCCGGCAGCAAGCCTTCGAGTTCGAGGTTCTTGATGCTGGCGGCCTGCTTCATCACGTTCTCGCGCGTAAGATCGTCGCCGCAAGCCTTCAACACATGCACGAGACCCTGGGCGACGGTGTAGCCGAACATGACGGACGCATCGGCGCGGTTGGCTTCCGGATAATACTTGTCCAGAAACGTGTTCCAGGCCTTCATGCCGGCATCGTCCTTCCACTGCGCATCCGTCGGATCCTTGAGATATTGCGACGAGATGATGTCCTGCGCGTTCTCCATTCCTGCCGGCTTGATGACGCTGCCGATCGAGGCCGAGACGTTGTTGAGGAAGTGCAGCGGCTTCCAGGCGATTTCAGCGTTCTTCTTGATGGCCTGCGCCGCGAATTTCGGCGTGGTGATGTTCATGAAGACGTCGGCGCCGGTCGATTTGAGCTTGACGATGTGGGAGTCGATCGTCGGTTCCGAAACTTCGTAACTCTCTTCCATGACGATCATGGAGGCCGCCTTGGCACCCAATCCGTCCTTGAAGCCCTTCAGATAGTCCTTGCCGTAGTCGTCGTTCTGATAGAGCACGGCGATCTTGGCGTTCGGCTTCTCCTTCAGGATGTACTTCGCATAGATCTGCGTTTCGCTCTGGTAGTTGGGCTGCCATCCCATGGTCCAGGGAAAGTTCTTCGGGTCGTTCCACTTGGTGGCGCCGGTGGCCACGAACAGTTGCGGCACCTTCTTGGTGTTCAGGTATTTCTGGATCGCCGAGTTCGACGGGGTACCCAGCGGATTAAAGACCAGCAGGGCTTCATCGCTTTCGACCAGCTTGCGGGCCTGCTCGACGGTCTTCGGCGGTGAGTAGGCGTCGTCATAGCTGATGAAGTTGATCTTGCGGCCGTTGATGCCGCCTTCGGCGTTGATCTTCTTGAAATAGGCCTCCTCGGTCTTGCCGATCACGCCATAGGCGGAAGCAGGGCCGCTGTAGGGCATGATGTTGCCGATCTTGATTTCGGTGTCGCTGGCACCGGTGTCATATTTTTTTTGAGCGAGCGCGCCGTTGTTCGACGCTGCGAACGCAATAAATGCAGCCGAGGCAATGGCGAGTCTGTGGTAGCAATAGGCATTCCTGGTCTCCCTTTTTTAAGTATTTTTGTTGACGCGCCATGCTCTGTTGTTGATTGCAATTGGCTCATGGCGCGGCCGGATTGAATACGATTTGGCGGCGGCAGCAAGAAAAAGCCCCTGCGGCGAGGCCGCAGGGGCTGCATCTTTAGTAGTCAGGGGTCGGCTAGCCGCCGACGTCGCCGCTGAGAATTTCACCGAACAGTTCCCAGCCCTCGCCTTTGAACTTCATCAGTTGCAATTGCGAGATCGGCGCGAAGTCGGTCGCCGAGGTGTTGACCTTGATGCCCGGCAGCAAGCCGCCAAGCTCGAGGTCCTTGATGCTGGCGGCCTGCTTCATGATGTTGGCGCGGGTCAGGTCGTCGCCGCAGGCTTTCAACACGTGCACGAGGCCCTGGGCCACGGTGTAGGCATACATCACCGATGCGTCGGCGCGGTTGGCCTCCGGGTAGTATTTGTCCAGGAACTCATTCCAGCCGACCATGCCCTTGTCGGTCTTCCACTGTGAATCCGTCGGATCCTTCAGGTAGTTCGACGAGATGATGTCCTGCCCGTTCTCGAAACCCGCCGGCTTCATCACACTGCCGATCGAGGCCGACACGTTGTTGAGGAAGTGCATCGGCTTCCAGCCGATCTCGTTCATCTTCTTGATCGCCTGGGCGGCGAACTTCGGCGTGGTGA
>JACDAG010000941.1 GCA_013695565.1 Bradyrhizobium sp. | reverse complement strand
GGACAGGCATGCTGATCGCCGCGATCATCTCCGGCTTCCTGATGGGGGTCGGGCCGGGCAAGCTGATCGGGGAATACGGCCGCACGATCAAGCTGTGCGCGATCTCGCTGATCACGATCTCGGCGATGCTGGCGATCGGCACGCTGACGCGGCTGTCCGGCGTCGACGCCACGCTCGGCCTGGCCTTCGCCGCAACCGGCGTGCTCTATCCCTTCTTCGGCACCTTGCTCGGCTGGTTGGGCGTGGCGCTGACGGGATCGGATACCGCTTCCAACGTGCTGTTCGGCAATCTGCAGAAGATCACGTCCGAGCAATTGGGCCTGTCGCCGATCCTGATGGCGGCCGCCAACTCCTCCGGCGGCGTCATGGGCAAGATGATCGACGCGCAATCGATCGTGGTCGCCTCCACCGCGACCAACTGGTACGGCCACGAAGGCTCGATCCTGCGCTATGTGTTCCTGCACTCGATCGTGCTGGCGTGCTTGGTCGGTGTGCTGGTGACGCTGCAGGCCTACGTCTATCCGTTTACGTTGATGGTCCTGAAATAGGGGCACGATCGAATCGGTCAGGCAAAATCCCTGCGGGGCACCCCGCGGGGATTTTTGTGTCGGTGCGGCATTTAGCGCATCAGCTGATCCAACACAGCAAACCAGTCCGAACCGAACGGGCCTAGCCAATGACATACTTGTTAAATAGAACGGCGCGATAAGGACGTCGGTATATTTCGAGAGGTTGCATGATTTCATTCGCAGGCATGGCGAAGTTCGCAGGCGTTGCGGCGCTGCTGCTTGTAGCGGTCGCTCCCGACGCCGGTCACGCCCAGGCCGACAACGGCTTTCCGTTCGGAATGGAAATGACGCTGGATGTCCCGCCGCAGCCCGGCTCCAAGCGGATCCCGAATCTCGAGATCGGCGACGCCGGCGAAGTCGTGCTCGAACTCTGGTGCAAGGGCGGCAAGGGCCAGTTTTCCGTGGCAGGCAACACCGTGATCTTCGTCGCCGGCGCGATGGAGAACCGCAATTGTCCCGCCAATCGCGCGCAGGCCGATGACGAATTGATTGCTGCGCTGACCGATGCCGCGACTTGGAGGCGGCAGGGCGACGCCATTTCGTTCGTCGGCGCCAGGACGCTGCGGTTCCGGCTCAATACGAATTAGGCAGCTTCGCTTTGGTTTGCCTTCCACAGCTCTATTTCGGGCGCGCGAGCAGAATGTCGAGATTCTTGCAAGCCTGCGCGCTGCCGAGTTTGCAGCCCTTTTCGAACAGCGTTTTGGTCATGAGGATGTTCTGCGGCGCAACCTTGCCATCGTAGTACATGATGCCGAGTTCGGTGCAGCCCTTCGCCTCGGCGAGGTCGCAAGCCCGGGTGTAATTCTCGAACGCGAGCTTGGGGTCGACAGCGATGCCTTCACCGAGACGATACATGTTGGCGAAGTTGAAGCAGCCGAGGCCGTGCGAAAGATCGCACGCCTTCTTGTAGTAGCTGCTGCCTTTGGCAAGGTCGATCTGCGCTCCGATCATGCCCTTCGACCACGCGACCCCGAGGTTGTTGCACGCGCCTCCCGACTTGAGACCGCACGCCTTGTCGGCGTAGGCGGCCCACTTGGCCGGACTGTCGCCCGCGCCGCCCGCACCGTAATACCTGATCAGATCTTCGCACGTCACCATGTCGCCGGCGTCGCACTTCGAAACCAGGGCGGCCTCGTCGGCATATGATGACTTTGCACTGGAAAAAAGCAGTGAAATTACCAGAAGCGCGAAAATGCAGACTCGAGGCGATACTTCATGATGTCTCCTTTGCCCCGATTCACGGGTCATGATGTTTGCAATCCATCCGGAGGCGATACCGTCAATGCGGTTATCTTAGTCGTTTTCGAAGTATCTTTCTATTTCTGGAATCACGGAATTGCGCCGATGACGGCGAACTAACCGGCGGTCTCGAGACAACACCGCTTGCCGGTGTCGCGAACGCGACTATCAATGACGGAACGAGAACATCTTCGGCGGGAGCGGCTGCGGATTGAGTGCGACCCGATCGAACGCCGAGGTAAAGCGTTGCTGAAGTCCGCTCACGATAATGATGCCGCCTGCAACACGGTCGAGTTCAACGGAAGTCAATGCTTCGGCTTTGACGGGAATGAAATCGGTCATGGCGGCGTTCCTTGGTTAGCCGCGGGCTCGATGCCTGCGCTGAACGGGACATTGCCCTCGTCGAGTCTGTCTGTTTGTGATCTAGTCTAGCTCACTCAGGCCGTGAGGCGCCAGTTCGACCTCTCCCGCGTTATCATCCGTGGCCTCACGCCTCTTTCGCGTAGCGCTTGAGCGACGCCTTGAGCATCGCCAGCATGTCGTCTCTCACGGGATCGCGGGTGCCGCGGGCCCAGGCCGCTGCAAGCGGCAGCCGTTTCATATCGGCCGTGGTGAGCGGGATATAGCGGACGCCGCGCACGGCCATCCGCGACGTCCATCGCGGGACGATGGCGACGCCGAGCTCGGCGGCGACGAGGTTCACGATCGTCTGCTTTTCATCGGCCAACTGCACCACCCGGGCCTGGAATCCGGCCCGCGCGAACAGCTTCATGGTGAGGTCGTGACTATGCGGGCGCGACCGGCGCTCGGGGACGATCAGCGGCTGGTCGGCGATATCGGCAATCGACACGCGCTTGCGCGAGGCGAGGGGATGCCGTTCGGCGACGGCGACCACCGGTGTCTCGTGCAGCAGAAAGAGAAATTCCAGCCTGCGGTCCGGCTTCTCGGGCGGGCGCACCAGAGCGAGGTCGAGGCGGCCGGACAACAGCCGCGGCAGCAGCCGAATGGTTTTCTCCTCGGTCAGTTTCACCGTGACGTCAGGCCTTCGCGCGCGAAAATCGTGCAGCAGCATCGGCAACAGTCCGGCAGCCGCGCTGTCGATCGCGCCGACACGGATGGTGGCGGCCTCGCGCCGGCCCCGCGCGCGGATCCTGGCCGCGATGCCATCCGCCAGGGCCAGCAGGCTTCGTGCTTCCCTGAGCAGGACCGCGCCGTCATCGGTCAGCGCCACGCTGCGGGTGGTGCGGGTCATCAGCCGCGTGCCGAGATCGTCCTCGAGCAGGCGGATGGTACGTCCGAGCGCGGAGGGCAGTATGTCGAGCCGCTGCGCGGCCCGCCCGAAATGCAGTTCGTCCGCGGCCGCGACGAAGCAGCGGAGCTGGTTCAATTCCATGCGCTCTCCTCCTGTCGCGTATTATATCAAATATTTGTATAATACTAAGCCAATTGAGGGGCGGTGCCGGAAAGCCTAGTTTGCCCGCAAGCGCTGGTCGCAGCCGGCCCACCAAAACAGAAAACAAGGGAGCGACCTCATGCGGTTCAATCGACGCACGATCCTGTCCGGCGCCATCGCGGCCGCGTCGATATGGGCATCACACACAGCCTTCGCGCAGACCGCGTTTCCGACCAAGCCGATCACTATCATCGTTCCGGCCGCGGCGGGAGGACCGACCGACACCGTGGCCCGTCTGATCGGGGAATCGATGGGCCGGGCCCTCGGTCAGACCATTCTTGTCGAGAATGTCGGCGGCGCCGGCGGCACGCTCGGCATGGCGCGCGTCTCGAAATCGGCCGCCGACGGCTACACGCTCGCGGTCTGGCACATCGCGCATGCGACGGCGCCCGCACTCTACGACTCGCTCAAATATGACGTCGTTGCCGATTTCGACCACCTCGGCCGCATCACCGACGTGCCGA